>NZ_JBEXNQ010000040.1:0-52300 GCF_040611155.1 Streptomyces sp. NPDC002994 | reverse complement strand
TCTCGGCGCTCTTGGGGGGGTTTTACTTCCGCACCCCGCTTTTGGCGGCCCACACCACCACACAAAACACTGCGCGCGCGGCCACCCCCATCCCCCCCCCCCACGGCTCCTTCGTGAGAATTCGCCCGACCGAGTGGTCAGACGGTCTCGGGAAGCTCGTCCAGGCCCTCCGAGACCAGCTTCGCCAGGCGGTCGAGAGCGGCGTCGGAGCCGTCGGCCCCGGAAGCGAGCACGATCTCTTCGCCACCCTGCGCGCCCAGGCCGAGCACCGCGAGCATGGAGGCGGCGTTGACCGGCTTGCCGTCGGCCTTGGCGATCGTCACGGGCACACCCGAGGCGGTCGCGGCGCGAACGAAGATGGAGGCGGGCCGGGCATGGAGGCCTTCGGCCCAGCCGACGGTGACACGGCGCTCAACCATGGTGTTGCCCTTCATGTTCTAACGGTTGTCTAGACCAGTCTCTCACGGTGCGCGGGGCAGCCGTGCCCCCGGCCCGGCGCCGCCCCGCTCCGAGGTCCAGTCTGCCGCCTCAGCCTGCCTCGCCCCGAGCGGGGCCGCGACCCGTAGGCTTTCGTCATGCAGCCCCCGCTGGAGCAGGCCCTGCCGGATCACAACGGGCACCACGCGTACCCGGCTCACTGGGAAGCCGACGTGGTGCTGCGTGACGGAGGTACGGCGCGCATCCGACCCATCACCGCCGACGACGCCGAGCGCCTGGTCAGCTTCTACGAGCAGGTGTCGGACGAGTCGAAGTACTACCGCTTCTTCGCGCCGTACCCGCGCCTTTCCGCCAAGGACGTCCACCGCTTCACCCACCACGACTACGTGGACAGGGTGGGGCTGGCCGCCACGGTGAGCGGTGAGTTCATCGCCACCGTCCGGTACGACCGCATCAACGCGCAGGGTCGCCCCTCTTCCGGCCCCGACGCCGACCTGGCCGAGGTCGCCTTCCTGGTCCAGGACGCGCACCAGGGGCGCGGTGTCGCCTCCGCCCTTCTCGAACACATCGGCGCGGTCGCGCGGGAGCGCGGCATCCGGCGCTTCATGGCGGAAGTACTGCCCGCCAACTCCAAGATGATCAAGGTCTTCACGGACGCCGGCTACACCCAGAAGCGCAGCTTCGAGGACGGCGTCGTCCACCTCGAATTCGACCTCGAGCCGACGGACCGATCCGTCGCGGTGCAGCGCGCCCGCGAGCACCGCGCCGAGTCCCGCTCCGTGCAGCGCCTGCTCGGCCCCGGCTCGGTCGCGGTCGTCGGGGCGGGGCGCGCGCCGGGCGGCGTGGGGCGTACGGTCCTGCGCAATCTGCTCGCCGCCGGATTCACCGGCCGTACGTACGCCGTGAACCGGGCCTTCCCCGAAGACCTCACCGAGCTGGACGGCGTGCCCGCCCACCGCTCCGTCGCCGGGATCGGCGAGGCCGTCGACCTCGCGGTCGTCGCCGTACCGGCCGAACGGGTGCCGGAGGTGGTCGCGGACTGCGGCGAGAACGGCGTCCAGGGGCTGGTCGTCCTGTCCGCCGGGTACGCCGAGAGTGGCGGCCAGGGGCGGGCGCGGCAGCGCGAACTGGTGCGGCAGGCCCGTTCGTACGGCATGCGCATCATCGGGCCGAACGCCTTCGGGATCATCAATACGTCGGAGGAGGTACGCCTCAACGCCTCCCTCGCGCCGGAGCCGCCCGCGCGCGGGCGCATCGGCCTGTTCACGCAGTCCGGCGCGATCGGCATCGCGCTGCTGTCGGGGCTCTACCGGCGGGGCGCCGGCCTTTCGTCATTCATCTCGTCCGGCAACCGGGCGGACGTCTCCGGCAACGACTTCCTCCAGTACTGGTACGACGACCCCGACACCGACGTCGTCCTCCTCTACCTGGAGTCGATCGGCAACCCGCGCAAGTTCACGCGACTCGCCCGGCGCACGGCGGCGGCGAAGCCGGTCGTCGTGGTGAAGGGCGCGCGCCACAGCGGGAGTACGCCGCCGGGGCACGCGGTGCCGGTGCCCGCGACGCGCATCCCCGACGCGACGGTGTCCGCGCTGCTGCGGCAGGCCGGGGTCATCCGCGTCGACACGGTGACGGAACTCGTCGATGCGGGGCTGCTGCTCGCGGGCCAGCCGCTGCCGGCCGGGCCGAGGGTCGCGATCCTCGGCAACTCGGAGTCCCTGGGCCTCCTGACGTACGACGCCTGCCTGGCGGAAGGCCTTCGCCCGCTCCCGCCGCTCGACCTCACGACGGCCGCGACTCCGGCGGACTTCCGCGCGGCGCTGGCCGAGGCGCTGGCGGACGGGGGGTGCGACGCGGTCGTGGTGACGGCGATCCCGTGGGTCGGCGAGGGCGGAGTGACGGAATCCGGCGACGGAGAGGTCCTGGCGGCGGCGCTGCGGGAGGCGGCGGCGTCGGGGCCGGCGAAGCCGGTGGCGGTGGTGCACGTGGAGATGGGCGCGCTGGCGGACGCGCTCGCCGCTGCGACGAGCACGGCGCCCGTCCAGAACCGGGGCGCCGCCCCGGACCCCGGTCCTCACACGCCGGACGGGCCGGATGTGGCCGGGAGGATGCCCGCCGCGCGAGAAAATCAAGCCCGTCCGGCGACTGAGGACACGGCCGAAGGGCCTCCGGAGGCCGCCGGGCGGCGGATCCCCGCCTACCCCGCCGCCGAGCGCGCCGTCCGCGCCCTCGCGGAGGCCGTCAAGTACGCGCAATGGCGACGGCAGGCCGCCGAGCCCGGGCGGGTGCCCGAGTACGACGACATCGACGAGGCCGGGGCGGCGGACCAGATCCACGCACTGCTGGACGCGGGCGGGCGCGCGGGCGACACCGGCCCCCGCTCCATGCCCCTGACCGGCGACGCCGCCCGCGAGCTCCTCGGGCGGTACGGCATCGACGTACGGCCCACCCTGCCCGCGCCCCGCCCCGACGACGCCGTCGCGGCGGCCGGCCGGCTCGGTTACCCCGTCGCGCTCAAGACCACCGCCCCGCACCTGCGCCACCGCCCCGACCTCGGCGCCGTACGCCTGGATCTGGCCGACGAGACGGAACTTCGCAGGGCCTACGAGGAGTTGACCGGAGCCCTCGGCAAGCCGGAAGAGCTCCAGCTCGTCGTCCAGGCCATGGCCCCCCGCGGCGTCGACACCGTCGTCAAGGCGTCCATCGATGCCGCGGCCGGCGCCGTCCTGTCCTTCGGGCTCGCCGGAGCCGCCTCCGAGCTGCTCGGGGACATCGCGCACCGGCTGGTTCCGGCCACCGACCGGGACGTCGCCGAGCTCGTCAGGTCGATCCGGACCGCTCCCCTCCTCTTCGGCTGGCGCGGCTCGGACCCCGTCGACACCGCCGCACTCGAAGAGCTCCTGCTGCGCGTGTCACGGCTCGTCGACGATCACCCGGAAGTGGTTGGGGTCGCCCTCGAGCCCGTGGTCGTCGCCCCGCACGGCCTGTCCGTCCTCGGCGCGACCGTACGTCTCGCACCCCCGCCCGCCCGCGACGACCTCGGCCCCCGCCGCCTCCCCAGCTACTGACCGGGGCGGTCATCCACAGACCCGGCATCGCGGTCCCCGGAGCCCCGTAGGATGGAGGGCATGGCGAAGACCGGTACGACGACCCAGGGGCTGCGCGCGGCGATCGAGCGCAGCGGCTACTACCCGGCCCTCGTGGCCGAAGCGGTGGAGGCCGCTGTCGGCGGCGAGCCGGTCTCTTCATTCCTCGTGCACCAGGAGACGACGTTCGACTCCAACGAGGTCCGCCGGCACGTCACGGTCCTCGTCCTGACCGGCAACCGCTTCATCGTCAGCCACACCGACGAGCAGGCGGCCGACACCACCTCCCCGGCGCCGTACGCCACCACCTCCACCGAGTCGGTCAAGCTCGACCGGATCTCGTCGGTCGTGGTCAGCCGCGTCGTCGCCAACCCGGAGAAGTACGTGCCGGGCACGCTGCCCCGCGAGGTCGTCCTGACCATCGGCTGGGGCGCCGTATCCCGTATCGACCTGGAGCCCGCCGCCTGCGGCGACCCCAACTGCGAGGCGGACCACGGCTACACCGGCAACAGCACCGCCGACGACCTGAGCCTGCGCGTCAGCGAGGCCGGCGACGGCCCGGACACCGTGCGCCAGACGCTCGCGTTCGCGCAGGCGCTCTCCGAGGCGACCGCCGCGGCCGACCGCTGATGGCACTGCCCGCCTGGTCCGACCCGGTGCCGCTCGCCCTGGACACCGCGCCCGTGCCCGAGTACGGCAGCGGTTCGCTCGCCGACCTCCTGCCCACCCTCGCGGCAGGCATGGACGTACCGGGGACGACCGCGACGATCCCCGAGCTGACGCCCGCCGACCGGAACTGCGTGTTCCTCATTGACGGTCTCGGCTGGGAGCAGATCAAGGCGCACCCGGAAGAGGCCCCGTACCTCCACTCCCTCCTCGGCAGCTCGCGCGGCGGCACCGGCCGCCCGCTCACGGCCGGGTTCCCCGCCACCACCGCGACCTCGCTCGCCTCGGTCGGCACCGGCCTGCCGCCCGGCGCGCACGGCCTGCCCGGTTACACCGTCCGGGATCCCGACACCGGCTCGCTGATGAACCAGCTGCGCTGGAAGCCGTGGACCGACCCGCACCTGTGGCAGCCGTACCCCACGGTCTTCCAGCTCGCCGACGCCGCGGGCGTGCACACCGCGCAGGTGTCCTCCCCGGACTTCCAGCACACCCCGCTCACCAAGATCGCGCTGAGCGGCGGCACGTTCCGTGGCAAGCTGACCGGCGAGGACCGGATGGATCTCGCCGCCGAGCAACTGGCGGCGGGCGACCGGTCGCTGGTCTACACGTATTACAGCGAGGTCGACGGCAAAGCCCACCGCTTCGGCATGGACTCCGACGCCTGGCGCGGCCAGCTGATGTACGTCGACCGGCTCGCCCAGCGCCTGGCCGAGCAGCTGCCGCCCCGCGCCGCGCTGTACATCACCGCCGACCACGGCATGATCGACATCCCCTTCGACGAGGAGTCGCGCATCGACTTCGACGAGGACTGGGAGCTGAGCGCCGGCGTCGCCCTGCTGGGCGGCGAGGGACGGGCCCGTCATGTGTACGCCGTCCCGGGAGCCGAGAACGACGTGCTCACCGTCTGGCGCGAGGTGCTCGGCGAGCAGTTCTGGGTGGCGAGCCGGGACGAGGCGATCGCGGCCGGCTGGTTCGGCCCGGTGATCGACGAGCGGGTTTACGGACGCATCGGTGACGTCGTCGCCGCGTCCCACGACGACGTCGTGGTCATCGCGTCACGCCGTGAGCCGCACGAGTCCGCGATGGTGGGCATGCACGGTTCCATGACGGCCGCCGAGCAGCTCGTCCCGCTCATCGAAGTCCGCTCGTAACCGCAGCAGCAGCACGCGCGCCCCGCCCCGCACAGACCCGAAAGGCCCTCAACCCCTCATGCCCGAGCTGGTGTTCTTCTCCGGAACGATGGACTGCGGAAAGAGCACCCTCGCTCTTCAGATCGAGCACAACCGGTCCACGCGCGGCCTCCAGGGCATGATCTTCACGCGCGACGACCGGGCCGGCGAGGGCAAGCTCTCCTCCCGCCTCGGCCTGGTCACCGACGCCGTCGAGGCCGCCGAGGGCTTCGACTTCTACGCGTACCTCGTCGCCCATCTCTCCCAGGGCAACCGCGCCGACTACGTGATCGTGGACGAGGCGCAGTTCCTCGCCGGCGAGCAGATCGACCAGCTCGCCCGCGTCGTCGACGACCTCGACCTCGACGTCTTCGCCTTCGGCATCACCACCGACTTCCGCTCCAAGCTCTTCCCGGGATCGCAGCGCCTGGTCGAACTCGCCGACCGGGTCGAGGTGCTTCAGGTCGAGGCGCTGTGCTGGTGCGGCGCGCGGGCCACGCACAACGCCCGCACGATAGGCGGCGAGATGGTCGTCGAGGGCGCCCAGGTCGTCGTCGGTGACGTCAACCAGTCCCCGGACGAGGTGGGTTACGAGGTGCTGTGCCGCCGTCACCACAGGCGCCGGATGACGGCCGCGGCCGCGCACGCCGGGGCCCTGTCGCCCGACGTGCTGCCCGTCGACCCGCTCTCCCTCGCCGACCCCGTCAGCCGCTCGGCGGCGTCGTAGCGGACCGTACGATCGTGAACACCGCGCCCTCCGGATCCGATACGGTCGCCACCCGGCCGGCGGCCGTGTCGTGGGGCGGCTCCAGTACGTGCCCGCCGAGCTCCGTCACCAGCCGGGCCCACGCGTCGGTGTCCTCGACCTCGAAGTACGTCATCCAGTGCGCCCCCCTGTCGCGCGGCAGAGCCTGTCCCACCCCGCGCACGGAGGCCACCGGCCGGCCTTCGAGGCGCAGCGTCAGATGGCCGAAATCGGCCGGTGCCCCCGCTGCCTCCGCTTCTACCTCGTAGCCGAATACCGCCTCGTAGAACTTGCCGACCGTCGACGTCTCACGTGTCAGCAGCTCGTTCCAGACCGGCGTGCCATGGGTGCCGGCCAGTGCGGTGCCCAGATGCGCCGAGGCCTGCCAGATCCCGAAGACCGCGCCCGCCGGGTCCGAACCGATCGCCATCCGGCCGGCGTCCGCCGCGTCGAGCGGCCCGACACCGACGGTGCCGCCGTGGCTCCTGATCGACTCGGCCGTGACATCGGCGTCGTCGGTGGCGAGGTACGGCGTCCAGGCGATCGGCAGATGCCGGTCGGGCGGCAGTTGTCCGATGCCCGCGATCTCCTTGCCGTCGAGCATCGCCCGTACGTACGGGCCGAGCTGCTGCGGTCCCGGCCGGAACTCCCAGCCGAACAGCGCTCGGTAGAACTCCTGCGTGGTGGCCAGGCCGTGCACCATCAGGCTCACCCAGCAGGGCGCACCGGGCGTCGGCCGCCGGGTCGCTGCCTCGGTCATCGTCACTCTCTCCTCGGACCATCGTGGTGGTGGTCGTGCGGGAACGGGCGCACCCCGTCATGAAGCTGTGAATCCGTGAACCAGTGGAGGGGCGCGCCCGTGCAGATGCTTGCACCACCTGTCGTGCCGCGCGTCCCGGCCGCGCCGCTTTCTGTGAGTTCCCGCAGGAGAATGCCCGATTTGGCATTTCCCCACCCGTTCCGGCGCCATGGCCGTACGGTGTCGGTCGTACGGAGGGCTGCGCGAGGATGGCCGTATGAATGCCATCATCACCGCAGCCGAACTCGCCGGCGAGCTCACCGGAGACCGGCCGCCGGTCCTCCTGGACGTCCGTTACCAGCTGGGCGGACCGCACGGCCTCGCCGCGTACGAGGCCGGTCACATCCCCGGAGCGGTCTATGTCGACCTCGAAGCGGAACTCGCCGGTCCGCCGGGCTCCGGCGGCCGCCACCCGCTCCCCGACGTCGAGGCCTTCGGTGCCGTCATGCGCCGCGCGGGCGTCCGTCACGACACCCCGGTCGTCGTGTACGACGGCGGGCAGGGCTGGGCCGCGGCGCGCGCCTGGTGGATGCTGCGCTGGACGGGCCACCCCGGCGTAAGGGTCCTGGACGGCGGTCTCGCGGTGTGGGAGGGCCCGGTCGAGGCCGAGGTCCCGGCCCCGGCTACCGGCGATTTCCAGCCAGTTCCCGGCGCCGTACCACTCCTTGACGCCGACGGCGCCGCCGAGCTGGCCCGCACCGGGCTGCTGCTCGACGCGCGGGCGGGGGAGCGGTACCGGGGCGAGGTCGAGCCGATCGACCGGATCGCCGGCCACATCCCGGGCGCGGTCTCCGCCCCCACCATGGAGAACGTCGGTCCCGACGGCCGCCTGCTCCCCGCGTCGGAGCTGGCCGCCCGCTTCAAGTCGCTCGGCGCCGAGGAAGCCCCGGCGGTCGGCGTCTACTGCGGCTCGGGGGTCTCCGCGGCCCAGCAGGTGCTGGCGCTGGAGGTCGCGGGCATCCCGGCGGCGCTGTACGTGGGGTCGTGGTCCGAGTGGTCGGCCGACGAGTCCCGCCCCGTCGCGAGCGGAGCCGGATCCCGGTAACTCGGCGGGCCGTACCGCGCGCCGTAACTCCGCATGCGCAGAGGCCCGTACGCGATCCGTACGGGCCCCTCCGCTCAAAGCGTCTAGTCCTGCTTCTTGCGGCGCGTACCGAAGACGATCTCGTCCCAGCTCGGTACGGCCGCCCGCCGCCCGGGACGGACCCCGTCGGCCTCGGCCTGGCGGTCCGTCGTACCGGTGAGCCGGTCGCGGTGACCGGCGACAGCGCGCGGCATGAGCACATCGGCGTACGCCGAACCGGCTCCGGAGGCGGCGGACGCCGCGGGCTCCTCGGCCTCCGGCTCCTGCGCGGCGTCGGGCTCGGTCGTCGGCGGCTCCGGCGGCGGCGCGGGACGCTCGGGCACCACCATGTCGCCGCGGAAGCTCGGTACCGCCTCCAGCAGACTGGTCAGCGAATCCCGCTCCTCCTCAGGATCGGGCACGGGCGCGGTGGGCCGCTCCATCTGCCGGTCCATCTGCCGGTCGAGCGCGCGGTCCAGCGGCCGGTCGCGGGGCAGCCGGGCGATCCGCGGTACGAACGGGAAGCTCGGCTCGGGCGCTGCCGCCATCGCCGTGTCGTCCGTCTCGCCGATCAGCGCGCGCGCCTCGTCGTCCACGGCCTGCACGAGCCGCCGGGGCGGGTCGTACGTCCAGCTCGCGGAGTGGGGCTCGCCCGCGACGCGGTAGACCAGCAGCACTTCCCACGTACCGTCGTCGCGCCGCCAGGAGTCCCACAGGACCGTTTCCTTGTCGGCGCCGCGCAGCAGCAGCCGCTCCTGCACCGCCTCACCGAGCTGGGGTCCGGTCCCGGTGTTCTCACCGGGGCGGCGTACGGGCGTCTTCCTGGCGCGCTCGGCCATGAAGGCGCGCTCGGCGAGCACGGGTCCTTCGAACCGGCGGACCCGGTCCACCGGGATGCCGGCGTGCTGCGCGACCTCTTCAGCAGAGGCACCGGCGCGTATACGCGCCTGGATGTCGCGAGGACGGAGGTGGCTCTCCACCTCGATCTCGATCTGGCCGAGACGGGCGCGGTCGTTGCGCACCGCGGCACGCAGCCGCTCATCGATCGGAAGCGTGTACTCCGTGCTGTCAGCAGCCTTCAGCACCAGTCGTGTGCCGTCATTCGAGACGGCCACGACACGCAGTTCGGGCATGGGAACCTCCCGGGTGGTGCCTGCCGACGTCACGTGCGTCGCTGCTTCCGCTAGTCGAGTGTGGCCTGCCCGGGTGCAGCCTGCCACAACCTTGCCCAGTTGCCCGGCGTGTCGGGCATCAGCCCGGGATCGCCGTTATGGCACGGTTACCATTTCGCCACTCATAGTGACCACTTCGTCACTGTCAGCAGCGGGCGTCCGCGATGGGGGCCGGACCCAGGGCTCGCCACAGTACTCCATTCGGGCCATGGGGGTGGACCGGCGCGCCACCGAAGTTCTCTTGGGGTACGGGAGTTGAGCCCGTCGGTTTGCCGCCGAGTGCCCTCTGTAGTGGCCTGCTTCACAGAATCGCCCGAAACGGAACTATCTACTTCTCCCAAATGTCCCTTCATGGTGCGAGGTTGAACAGATGGGCCAGATGGGTGAGATGGAACAGATGGGCCTAGTCGCCCAGGACTCGGCGCAGGTAGTCGTTGGCGAAGAGCCGCTGCGGGTCCAGCCGGTCGCGCAGCGCCGTGAACTCGGCGAAGCGTGGGTACGCCCCGGCCAAGTACTCCGCGTCGCGCGTGTGCACCTTCCCCCAGTGCGGCCGCCCCCCGTGCGCGGTCATGATCCGCTCCACCGCGGTGAAGTACGCCTGGTACGGCGTCCCCCGGTAAAGGTGCACCGCGATGTACGCCGTGTCTCTGCCCGACGCCGTGGAGAGCGTGATGTCGTCCGCCGGAGCCGTGCGTACCTCCACCGGGAAGCTGACCCGCAACCGCGAGCGCTCGATCAGCGCCTTCACCTCGCGCAGCGCCCCCACCGCCGCCTCACGCGGAACGGCGTACTCCATCTCCATGAAGCGCACCCGGCGCGGGCTTGTGAAAACCTTGTAGGGAATGTCCGTGTACGTACGGGCGGACAGCGCGCGGCTGGAGACCTTGGCGATCGCGGGAACGGCCGCGGGAAAGGCCCGGCCCACCGAACATGCCACCTGGAAGACGCCGTTGGAGAGCAGCTCGTCCTCGACCCAGGCGCTGACCCGGCCGGGCGGGGCCGCGGGGCCCGCGCTGCGGTTGTTGCGCTTGGTGTTGCAGTTGCCGGTGTGGGGGAACCAGTAGAACTCGAAGTGCTCGTTCTCCGCGTGCAGCGCGTCGAAGTCCGCCGTCACCCGGTCGAAGGTCATCGGCTCTTCACGGGCCGTCAGCAGGAAGACCGGCTCCACGGCGAAGGTGACCGCCGTGATGACGCCCAGCGCGCCGAGCCCCACTCTCGCCGCCGCGAAGACATCGGCATTCTCCTTCTCGGAGCAGGTGAGCAGCGACCCGTCCGCGAGAACCAGCTCCATCGCGCGGATCTGCGCGGCCGTCGCAGCCGAGTCCCGGCCCGTGCCGTGCGTGCCGGTGCTCGTCGCGCCGGCCACCGTCTGCTCCATGATGTCGCCCATGTTGGTGAGCGACAGGCCTTCCCTCGCCAGCGCCACGTTCAGGCGCTTGAGCGGAGTGCCGGCCTCCACGGTCACGGTCCCGGCCGCGCGGTCGATGTCGCGGATGCCGGTCAGCAGGTCGGGGCGGATCAGCACACCGTCCGTCGCGGCGGCCGCCGTGAACGAGTGGCCCGTGCCGACCGGCTTCACCTTCAGGCCGTCCTCGGCGGCCCTGCGCACGGCCTCCGCGAGCTCCCCGGCCGAGGCCGGGGTCACTTCCCGCACCGGACGGGCGGTCACGTTCCCCGCCCAGTTACGCCACGTGCTCGCCGTCCTGGACGCCGTCCTTGATGTGCGCGCCATCTGTGCCGTGCCCTCCCCGTGTCGGCGCCGGCATCCGCAGCCGGCGATACCCCAGGAACGCCACCAGGGCCGCGAGCGCTCCCGCCGCGACGGGCACCGCGTACCCCGCGTCCGCCCCCGCCGCGTCGACCACCCAGCCTGCGGCCGAGGAACCGAGAGCGACGCCGACGGCGAGCCCGGTTCCTGTCCAGGTCATGCCCTCGGTCAGTTTGGTGCGCGGTACGTGCTGCTCGATGAGAGCCATGGTGGTCACCATCGTGGGTGCGATGGACAGGCCCGCGACAAAGAGCGCCACGGCCAGCAACGGCAGGTTCCCGGCCAGTAGGAGGGGGATCATACTCACGGCCATCGCGCAGACGCCCACCAGCCACCGGGTGGATGCCCGCCCCTTGAGATGCAGCAGCCCGAAGACGGCCCCCGCGAGGCAGGAACCGAGCGCGTACACGGCCAGGACGAGGCTGGCGGCGGCCTTGTGGCCCTGCTCCTCGGCGAACGCCACCGTCACCACGTCGATCGACCCGAAGATCGCGCCGACGGCCACGAAGGTGCCCACCAGCACCTGAAGCCCGCGGGAGGCCAGCGCGGAGCCGCCGGTGTGCTCGTGGCGCGGGTGCGGGACGGGCTCGGTGGCGCGCTGGGCGGTCAGCCAGAAGACGCCGACGGCCAGGAAGACGGCGGCGAGCAGCGGACCGGCCTCGGGGAACCACGCGGTCGACAGCCCGATGGCGATGATCGGTCCGAAGATGAAACAGACCTCGTCGGCGATCGACTCCCAGGAGTACGCCGTGTGCAGCTCGCGCGGGTAGCCCCGGTAGATCTCCGCCCACCGGGCCCTGACCATCGAACCGACGCTCGGTACGCAGCCCGCGCCCGCCGCGAAAACGAACAGTGTCCAGTCGGGCGCGCCCTGCTGGGCGCAGATCAGCAGCCCCGCGACGGCCGCGACCGCGACCACGGTGGCGGGGCGCAGGATGCGGCGCTGTCCGTACCGGTCGACGTACCGCGATATCTGGGGCCCCATCACGGCGGCCGCCATGGCGAGGGTCGCGGAGACGGCGCCCGCGAGCCCGTACCGGCCGGTGAGCTCGGAAATCATGGTGACGATGCCGATGCCCATCATGGAAATCGGTATCCGGCCGAAGAAGCCTGCGACGGAGAACGCCTTGGTGCCTGGGGCGGCGAAGATCGCGCGGTACGGGCTGGGCAAGGGGGTGCTCCGGTAAGGCGTATAGATGGGACTTGCATCTTACGGCTGCCGGGGGCGTGCCGCACGGCGGTTTCACCGCCGCCGGGCGCGAGTGGCAGGATCGTTCCCATGCCCGATCAGCGCGATCCCGCCCCTTACGACGCCCTGCTGCTTCTCTCCTTCGGCGGCCCCGAAGGCCCGGACGACGTGGTCCCGTTCCTGGAGAACGTCACCCGTGGCCGCGGCATCCCCAAGGAGCGGCTCAAGGAGGTGGGGCAGCACTACTTCCTGTTCGGCGGAGTCAGCCCGATCAACGAGCAGAACCGCGCGCTCATCGACGCCCTGCGCAAGGACTTCGCCGAGCAGGGCCTGGGCGGTCCGGACGGCCTGCCGGTCTACTGGGGCAACCGGAACTGGGCGCCGTACCTCGTGGACACCCTGCGCGAGATGGCCGCGGACGGCCGCCGCCGGATCGCCGTCCTCGCCACGAGTGCGTACGCCTCGTACTCCGGCTGCCGCCAGTACCGCGAGAACCTCGCCGAGGCGGTCGCGACGCTGGAGGCCGAGGGGATCGAGCCGCCGCGCGTCGACAAGTTGCGGCACTACTTCAACCACCCGGGTTTCGTACGTCCGATGGTCGACGGGGTCGTCAAGTCCCTGGCGGAGCTGGACGAGGGCGTACGGGCGGGGGCGCACCTCGCCTTCACGACGCATTCCATCCCTACGGCTGCGGCGGACACGTCCGGGCCCGTGGAGGCGCACGGGGACGGCGGCGCGTACGTCGCCGAGCATCTGGACGTCGCCCGGGTGATCGCCGAGGCGGTGCGCGAGGAGACCGGGGTCGCGCACCCCTGGCAGCTCGTCTACCAGTCGCGCAGTGGGGCGCCGCACATTCCGTGGCTGGAGCCGGACATCTGCGACCACCTGGAGGAGCGGCACGCGGCCGGCGCGCCGGCGGTGGTGATGGTTCCGATCGGGTTCGTCTCGGACCACATGGAGGTGCTGTACGACCTCGACACCGAGGCCACCGCCAAGGCCGCCGAACTCGGCCTGCCGGTGCGGCGGTCCGCGACCGTCGGCGCCGATCCGCGCTTCGCCGCCGCCGTGCGGGAACTGCTCCTGGAGCGTGCGGCCGCCGAGCGGGGGCTGCCGGTGGAGCGGTGCGCACTGGGGGCGCTGGGCCCCAGCCACGACCTCTGCCCGGTCGGGTGCTGCCCGGCGCGGTCGCCCAGGCCCGCGGCGGCGGGCGCCGACAGTCCGTACGCCTGACCTTCGCCATTCGCCAGCTAGGAGAGCCGTGACTGATCCCCTCTTGTCCGAGCTGCTCGAACTCGCCCTGGAGGCCGCGCGGCGGGCCGGTGCGCTGCTGCGGGACGGGCGGCCGGCCGATCTCGGTGTGGCCGCCACCAAGTCGAGTCCCATCGATGTCGTGACCGAGATGGACATCGCCGCCGAGAAGCTGATCACCGGCTTCCTCGCCGAACACCGGCCGGACGACGGGGTACTGGGCGAGGAGGGCGCGAGCAGCGAGGGCACGAGCGGGGTGCGGTGGGTGATCGACCCGCTCGACGGCACGGTCAATTATCTGTACGGGCTGCCGACTTGGGCGGTGTCCATCGCGGCCGAGCGGGGTGGCGAGACGGTCGTGGGGGTCGTGGCGGCGCCGATGCGGCGTGAGACGTACCAGGCGGTGCGGGGTGGCGGGGCGTACGCCAATGGCTCCGCGCTGCGGGTGCGGCCGGCGCCGCCGCTGCTGGACCAGGCGCTGGTCTCTACTGGCTTCAATTACGTCGCCGCTGTGCGGAGCCATCAGGCGGACGTCGTGCAGCGGCTGATTCCGAGGCTGCGGGACATCCGGCGTGGTGGGTCGGCGGCGATTGACCTGTGCGATGTGGCTGCGGGGCGGCTGGACGGGTACTACGAGCGGGGGCTCAGGCCCTGGGATCTGGCTGCGGGGGATCTGATCGCGCGGGAGGCGGGGGCGGTTACGGGTGGGCGGCCGGGTGAGCATCCGTCCGGGGAGCTGACGATCGCGGCGTCGCCGGGGGTGTTCGAGCCGCTGCAGGCACTGCTGGAGGACTTCGGCGCTTGGCACGACTAGGACGCAGCGCGGCAAAATCAAGCCCGTCCGGCGATTGAGGACCGGGGGCCGGGGCGGAGCCCCGGGGACGCGCAAGGGCCCCGGCGCCTTCCCCGGCGCCGGGGCCCTGCTCGCACTCCGTACGGTCGACCGGCAGGGGGGTCACGCGCTCGCGGCGGTTACCTTTACGCCGTGCTCCGCGGCGAGGCGGTGCAGGTCCTCCAGCTCCGCCTGCTCCACCTCCGCCAGGAAGTCGTCGCCCGTTTCTCGAGCCATCGTGAGGTCGGATTCCGTGGCCTTTATGCGCTGCAGCAGGCCTGCGGTGAAAGCGTCCATGGGTTGCGCCCCCTCGTCATGGGTCGGTGGCACGGGGGTGTGCCGAGGGTGGGTGGTTCGATCACGTGGCGTGCCGAATACAGGGCGTGATCGCGGGGTGTGAAGTCGTCCTCCCCACACCCCGCCTCAGGAAAACCTCAACTCGCCCGGGAATCATGGAAATCCCCACCCATGTCAGCCCTCCGGCCCCTTCCCGGCGTATCGCCTTACCGCCGGTTTATGGCCGAAAGGGGCAGGATGGCTGCACACAGCCATGGGAGACACCTGCCCGCATGGGCAAATCAACGGAAGGACTGCGACGTGCGCGTACTCGTCGTCGAGGACGAGCAGCTGCTCGCCGATGCGGTGGCCACCGGACTGCGCCGGGAGGCCATGGCCGTCGACGTCGTGTATGACGGCGCGGCCGCTCTGGAACGTATCGGGGTCAACGACTACGACGTCGTCGTGCTCGACCGTGACCTCCCGCTCGTCCACGGTGACGACGTCTGCCGGAAGATCGTCGAACTCGGCATGCCCACCCGCGTCCTGATGCTCACCGCTTCCGGTGACGTCAGCGACCGCGTGGAGGGGCTGGAGATCGGCGCCGACGACTATCTGCCCAAGCCGTTCGCCTTCAGCGAGCTGACCGCACGCGTACGCGCCCTCGGACGGCGTACGACCGTCGCTCTGCCGCCCGTCCTGGAGCGCTCCGGCATCAAGCTCGACCCGAACCGCCGCGAGGTGTTCCGCGACGGCCAGGAGATCCAGCTGGCGCCGAAGGAGTTCGCGGTGCTGGAGGTGCTGATGCGCAGCGAAGGTGCCGTCGTGTCCGCCGAGCAGCTGCTCGAAAAGGCCTGGGACGAGAACACCGACCCGTTCACGAACGTGGTGCGCGTCACGGTCATGACGCTGCGCCGCAAGCTCGGCGAGCCGCCGGTCATCGTCACGGTGCCCGGCTCCGGCTACCGGATCTGACGCGCGATGGCCTCCACCCCGGCGCCACCCCTGGCGCCACCGAAACCGACCTGGGACCCGAGGGAGCAGGAACCGTCGTTCCCCTGGCTGCGCCCGACCATCCGGATACGGCTCACGCTGCTGTACGGCGGCATGTTCCTGATCGCGGGCATTCTGCTGCTCTCGATCATTTACCTGCTCGCCGCCCAGGCCCTCGCGGTGGGCAGTGATCTGCCGTTCAAGATCGTGAGCGGCCAGGTCAAGAGCACGGTGTGCGACCTGCCCGACGAGGCCACGCCGGACCAGTTCAACGCGGCCATGAACGCCTGCGTCAACCACCAGCGCCAGCAGGCGCTCGACGAGCTGCTCAGCCGTTCGCTGCTCGCCCTGCTCGGCCTCAGCATCATCGCCTTCGCCTTCGGATACGCGATGGCGGGACGCGTCCTTTCACCGCTCGGCAGGATCACGCGTACGGCCCGCAGGGTGGCCGGCACGGACCTGACCCGGCGGATCGAGCTGGACGGCCCTGACGACGAGCTGAAGGAGCTTGCCGACACCTTCGACGAGATGCTCGACCGCCTGGAGCGGGCGTTCACCGCCCAGCAGCGGTTCGTGGGCAACGCGTCGCACGAGCTGCGGACACCGCTGGCGATCAACAGGACGCTGCTCGAGGTGCATCTGTCGGACCCCGAGGCGCCCCCGGAGCTTCATCAGCTGGGCAAGACGCTGCTTGCCACCAACGAGCGCAGTGAGCAGCTCGTGGAGGGCCTGCTGCTGCTCGCCCGCAGCGAGAACCAGATCGTGGAGCGCAAGCCGGTGGACCTGGCCGAGGTCGCCTCCCGCGCCATCGACCAGGCGCACGGCGAGGCGGCGGAGAAGGGCGTGCTGATCCGTGGCAAGCGCGAGCCCGCCGTCGTACAGGGCAATGGCGTACTGCTGGAGCGGATCGCGCTTAACCTGGTGCAGAACGCCGTGCGCTACAACGTCCCCGAGGACGGCTGGGTCGAGGTCACCACCGAGATCCAGCACGGTCAGGCGCTCCTGGTGGTTTCGAACACGGGTCCAGTGGTTCCCGCATACGAGATCGACAACCTCTTCGAGCCGTTCAGGCGCCTGCGTACGGAGCGCACCGGCAGCGACAAGGGCGTGGGTCTCGGCCTCTCGATCGCGCGCAGCGTCGCGCGGGCCCACGGAGGCCGTATCATCGCGGAGCCCCGCGAGGGCGGTGGCCTTGTGATGCGTGTGACGCTCCCGATCTGAGACGTTTCGCGCAGCCACGCGGCTGTTCGCTTTAAGCGGAATTTTCGGGACCCGGCGCTGACCGGTCTGTGTGTGATCGATCACAGGCTCGAATTTCCGTCCCTCTACTCTCCGTGATCGCGAACTTCCCCGGAAACCCGGGAAAAGTCCGGGTTTCCTGGGGGTGAGATAACGGGAAGTACACGGGGTGGCGCTCGTGAAGTGCGACATTCGGACCGTGTACGGTCCCGATCGCCATCCAAACCGATCACCCCTGGGGAGATCGGTTGGGTGTCGATTGAGTAACAGACCTTGATGTGAGGCAAAATCTCCGCCTCAGGTCGGGCACAAGTCCGGCCTCTCACGCGTTACGTGCGCTGAGACACCGCAACTACCCAGAGGGGGAGAGCGACAGTGGCAACGGATTACGACACCCCACGCAAGACCGATGACGACGTCGATTCCGACAGCCTTGAAGAGCTCAAGGCACGTCGGAGCGACAAGGCGACATCGTCGGTTGACGTGGATGAATTCGAGGCGGCGGAAGGGCTTGAACTGCCCGGCGCCGACCTCTCCAACGAAGAGCTCGCCGTACGTGTCCTGCCCAAGCAGGCCGACGAGTTCACCTGCATGAGCTGCTTCCTCGTGCACCACCGCAGCCAGCTGGCCAGGGAGAAGAACGGTCAGCCGATCTGCCGCGACTGCGACTAGGTCGGGCCGGCCGTGGCAGGCGCGACACCGTCCAGGAGGAAGCGCTTCCGGCGGAAGGACTCCCCGGAGGCACCGCACGGCGTGAGCGCGGCCGTCGGCGCACGTGACGACGAGCGGGGCCTGCCGGCCTCGCTCGAAACCGCGGAAGGGCCCACGACACGGGCCCGGCGCCTGGCGGCTGTCAGGCAGGGCGTACGGAAGGGCGGCGAGAGCGCGAAGGCCGGTATCGGCTATCTCGCCGACCGGGTCATCGAGACCGCGCCGCGCATTCCCGTACGTGACCTGCCGACCCTGCGCAAGCAGTTCCCGGGCCTCGGCCCGGAGCAGATCGCCGACAAACTGGTGGCAGGTGCGGCCAACGGCACCTCCACCGTGGGGGCGGGCATCGGCGCGGCGGCCATGCTGCCCGTACCCCCCGCCATGCCGGCCGAGCTGGCTGCCGAGATCACCGGCGTCGCCGCGATCGAGCTGAAGCTCATCGCGGAGCTGCACGAGGTCTACGGCATGCGGCCGCCCGGCGGGCCGGCCCAGCGCAGCACGGCCTACCTCACGTCCTGGACCCAGGAGCGGGGGATCGACGTCACCAAACCGGCGACGTACAACACGGCGCTCGGCACTCAGATGAAGCGCCAGCTCCGGCAGCAGATCATGAAACGCATGGTCCGCAATCTGCCGAACCTCATCCCGTTCATGGTCGGGGCCGCGGTCGGAGCCGTGATGAACCGGCGCGACACCAGACGCCTCGCCGAGCGGATCCGCAATGACCTGCGCAAGAGCCAGGTCCCCTGGGACGCGCTGCCCGAACTGCCGCCCCTTGAGAGACCCGAGAAACTCGAGAAACCCGAAAAGCCCGAGCAGCCTCAGGTCGAGCCGAAGCCCGGCCGCAAGGAGCTGGGCGGCTAGCCCGCCCGTACGGCCGCGAGAGCCGCGGCCAGGCCCTCGGGATCGCGTGTCGAGAGGTAGAGGTACGGCGTCGGGTCGGCCGGGTCGGTGATCTCTACGCGCAGCGCCCCGGGAATGTAGCTGCGCAGCAGCATGTGGGCGCGCGGGTCGGCCTTGTACGACCGCCAGGCGCGGGCCTCTTCGGCGTCCAGCACCTGGGCCTCGCCGAGCGCGGAGACCGGGATACGGGCGTCGCCCGCGATCAACGCGTCCCCGACCACCCGGATCCGCTGGGAGCCGTACGAACTCACCCCGGCCGCGGCGAGCGCGCCGGCGCCGATCAGTCCGCCCAGCATCGGCAGGGCGCCCAGGGGCAGCAGCATCAGCCCGCCCGCGATGCCGAGAAGCCCGGCGATGATCCACCAGGAACGAGGGGCGGTCAGACGTTCTGCGTACTGCGGGGCGGAAGGCTGCATGAAACCAAGCTTGGCACGGCGCGACCTGCGCGTACCCGCGCGGGTAAGGTCTGCGCCTGTGAGTACTGAGAACTCCCGGGAGCCGGCCCCCGGGCCCGCGGCCCTCAAGCCCCCGGCCGACGCCATAGCCCCGGTCAGGCACCCCGACGCACCCCCGCCCGGAGAGCTGCTCGGCGCGCACTACGAACACTGCTTCGGCTGCGGCGGGGGCCAGCCCCACGGGCTGCACCTCCAGGCCCGGGCCGGCGAGGGCGTACGCGTCTCGGCCGAGTTCACGGTCAAGCCCGCCCACCAGGGCGCCCCCGGCCTCGCGCACGGCGGCGTACTGGCCACGGCGCTCGACGAGACGCTCGGCTCGCTGAACTGGCTGCTGCGGGTCATCGCGGTGACCGGCCGGCTGGAGACCGATTTCGTACGTCCCGTGCCGGTGGACACCGTGCTGCACCTCGACGCCGAGGTGACCGCGGTGCACGGCCGCAAGATCTACTCCTCGGCGACCGGCCGGATCGGCGGCCCCGACGGGCCCGTGGCCGTCCGCGCCGACGCCCTTTTCATCGAAGTCAAGGTCGACCACTTCATCGAGAACGGACGCCCGGAGGAGATCCGGGCGGCGATGGCCGACCCCGATCAGGTCAGGCGTACTCGCGCCTTCGAGGTGAACCCGTGACCCGTAACCCTGTCGACGTGCTGATCCGCCGGACCGACCCCGACGTACCCATCCCCTCGTACGGACATCCGGGCGACGCGGGGGTCGACCTGGTGACCACCGAAGCCGCCGAACTCGCCCCCGGTGAGCGTGCGGTGCTCCCGACCGGGGTGTCTGTCGCGCTGCCTGATGGGTACGCGGCCTTCGTGCACCCGCGATCCGGTCTCGCCGCCCGCTGTGGAGTCGCCCTCGTGAATGCCCCGGGGACGGTGGATGCCGGGTACCGTGGGGAAATCAAGGTGATCGTGGTCAATCTCGACCCGCGCGAAAGCGTGCGGTTCGAGCGCTTCGACCGGATTGCCCAACTGGTCGTCCAGCAGGTCGAGAAGGTGCGCTTCCACGAGGTCGCGGAGCTTCCCGGCTCGGCGCGGGCCGAGGGGGGCTTCGGTTCCACCGGCGGTCATGCCGCCGTGGACGGCCGGGCGGGTGGGAATCGATACGCATCGGTCGTATCCGACCGGGAAGGACAGTGACGTGTTCGGACGTCGCAAGAAGAGCGAATCCGCCGACGAAGTAGTGGCGGGCGAGGCCGAGCAGGTCGTCGACGACGTCGAGCCTGACGAGGCCGCGGACGGCGACGGGTCGCTGCGCAGGGTGAACCTGCCGCCGGCACCCCGCCCGGACGGTCCGTGGGACGTGTCCGAGGTGATGGAACCCGGCGAGGGCCGGGTCGACCTGGGCGGAATGTTCGTGCCCGGAGTCGAGGGCATGGAACTGCGGGTCGAGGTCGCGGGCGACGCGATCGTCGCGGCGACCGTCGTACTGCGCGACAGCGCCGTACAGCTGCAGGCCTTCGCGGCGCCCAAGAAGGAAGGCATCTGGGGCGAGGTCCGTGAGGAGATCGCGTCGGGCATCACCCAGCAGGGCGGCGTCATCGACGAGATCGAGGGCCCGCTGGGCTGGGAGCTGCGGGCCCAGGTGCCCGTACAGCTGCCGGACGGTACGGGCGGCGTGCAGATGGTGCGCTTCGTCGGCGTCGACGGGCCGCGCTGGTTCCTGCGTGGAGTGATCTCCGGTCAGGGCGCGGTGCAGCCGGAGGCCGCGGGGGTGCTTGAGCACGTCTTCAAGGACACCGTGGTCGTACGGGGCGAGGGGCCGATGGCGCCGCGTGACCCGATCGTGCTGAAGCTGCCGAACGATGCGCAGATGGTGCCCGAGGGCGTCCAGCAGGAGGAGCAGGAAGGCTCGCGCTTCTCCGGTGGCATGGGACAGCTGCAGCGTGGTCCGGAGACCACTGAGGTGCGCTGACCCGAACCTGACGTGATCTGACGTGGCCGGTGGGCCGTACTCCCCGAGAGGGAGTGCGGCCCACCGGCTTTTTCGCTGGTCAGGGGCGGGCCCGTATCGATCTCGTCAAGGCGGCGCCCGTGGCCGTAAGGGAGGCGTCAACCGACGGCTCGGGTGCTTCTGGAGGAGGTTTCCTCGGGAGGTCGGACAATCCCTACCTCCTCCAGGAGCACACGATGGCCGACGTGGCCTTCGTCGTCGCCGCGCTCGCGGTCTTCGCGCTGGTGGCAGCAGTCGCCAAGGGGGTGACGAAGCTGTGAGTACCGAGAACGTCGTCGGCCTGGTCGTGGCCGAATTCACCCCGTGGGCCAGTTCTTGAATGAGCACAGCGCGGGCGGTACGCAGCAGTGGAACGGCGGGGCCTCAGGGACAACTCCACGGCCGGTTACCGGGTCGACCCCACCGGCGTGCCGGCGGAGGCCGTCGCCTCCTCCGGCTCGGGGCTCGACCCGCACATCTCGCCGCAGTACGCCGCCCTTCAGGCGCACCGGGTCGCGGAGCGGAACGGGCTCGACGTCGGGCAGGTCGAGCGGCTGGTCGAGGAGCACACCGAAGGCCGGACCCTCGGCTTCATGGGGGAGCCCCGGGTGAACGTCCTCGCCCTCGACATCGCGCTCAAGGACGCGCTCAAGGAGCTCGCGGCCGCTCCGGCCAAGGGCCGACCGTTGCGGGGCCGGGCGCGCGGTGACCATACTGGCGCCCGGCCGAACGACCGTACGGGGGAGCACGTATGAACGAGAGCACCAAGGGCAGCACCGGCACGGCCGTCGCCGAGAACGCCGGTGGCCGGCCCATGGTCGAGGTGACAGACCTGCACCGCTCCTACGGCACCGGAGCGGCGGCCGTCCACGCGCTGCGCGGCGTCTCCTTCAGCGTGCCGCGCGGTGAGCTCGTCGCACTCAAGGGCCGTTCGGGCTCCGGCAAGACGACCCTGCTCAACCTGGTCGGCGGCCTGGACACCGCCGACGAGGGCCGCATCGTGGTCGACGGCACCGAACTGGCGGGCCTCGGGGAGAACGGCCTGCTCGAACTGCGCCGCGACCGCATCGGCTTCATCTTCCAGTCCTTCGGCCTGATCCCGATCCTCACCGCCGCCGAGAACGTCGGCGTACCGATGCGGCTGCGCAAGACCGACCCCAAGGCGCGCGAGGAGCGCGTCGAGCTGCTGCTTGCCCTCGTCGGCCTCGCCGACCAGGCCGCCCAGCGCCCCGGCGAGCTCTCCGGCGGCCAGCAGCAGCGTGTCGCCATCGCCCGCGCGCTCGCCAACAAGCCGGCGCTGCTGATCGCCGACGAGCCCACCGGCCAGCTCGACGCGGAGACCGGCCTCGCCGTGATGGAGCTGCTGCGCGCGGTCGTACGGAGCGAAGGCGTGACGGCGCTGGTCGCCACGCACGACGCGCAGCTGCTGGACCTCGCTGACCGGGTCCTGGAGCTCAGCGACGGTCACCTCGTCGAGCACGTCTGAGCATCAGAATCGTGTCAAGGCGCACCTGAAGTCGGCCCCCGCGCCCGTTTTGCCTGGAGACAGCGCAGACAATGGGGCCATGGGACGCGGCAAGCTTCGGATATACCTGGGTGCGGCGCCCGGTGTCGGCAAGACGTACGCCATGCTGTCCGAGGCCCACCGGCGCGTGGAACGCGGCACCGACTGCGTCGTCGCGTTCGTCGAGCACCACGACAGGCCGCGCACCGAAGTGATGCTGCGGGGACTTGAGCAGGTCCCGCGCCGCGAGATCGAATACCGCGGCTCCGTCTTCGCCGAGATGGACGTCGATACGGCCCTCGAACGCCGTCCCGCCGTCGCCCTGGTCGACGAACTCGCCCACACCAACGTCCCCGGATCGCGCAACGCCAAGCGCTGGCAGGACGTCGAAGAGCTGCTCCAGGCGGGCATCGACGTCATCTCGACCGTCAACATCCAGCACCTCGAGTCCCTCGGCGACGTCGTCGAGTCGATAACCGGCGTACGGCAGCGCGAGACCGTACCGGACGAGGTCGTACGGCGCGCCGACCAGATCGAGCTGGTCGACATGTCGCCCCAGGCCCTGCGCCGACGCATGGCCCACGGCAACATATACAAGCCGGACAAGCTGGACGCCGCGCTGTCCCACTACTTCCGGCCGGGCAACCTCACCGCGCTGCGCGAGCTGGCGCTTCTGTGGGTCGCGGACCGCGTCGACGAATACCTCCAGCAGTACCGCGGCGAGCACAACATCCGCTCCACCTGGCAGGCACGCGAGCGCATCGTCGTGGGCCTCACCGGCGGACCCGAGGGCCGTACGCTCATCCGCCGCGCCTCGCGCATGGCGGCCAAGGGCTCCGGCAGCGAGATCCTCGCCGTCTACATCGCCCGCAGCGACGGCCTGACCTCGGCCTCGCCCAAGGAACTCGCTGTACAGCGCACCCTCGTCGAAGACCTCGGCGGCACCTTCCACCACGTCATAGGCGACGACGTGCCCTCCGCGCTGCTGGAGTTCGCGCGCGGCGTCAACGCCACCCAGATCGTGCTCGGCTCCAGCCGGCGCAAGGCCTGGCAGTACATCTTCGGCCCCGGCGTCGGCGCCACCGTGGCCCGCGACTCCGGGCCGGACCTGGACGTACACATCGTCACCCACGACCACGTGGCCAAGGGCCGCGGCCTGCCCGTCGCCCGTGGCGCCCGCCTGAGCCGCGCCCGGATCGTCTCCGGCTGGCTGGTCGGCGTCGCGGCGCCCGTCCTGCTCTCGCTGCTGCTCACCAGCCTGGAGAACGGTCCCGGGCTCGCCAACGACGTCCTGCTCTTCCTCTTCCTCACCGTGATCGCCGCCCTGCTCGGCGGGCTGCTGCCCGCGCTCGCGTCGGCCGCCGTCGGCTCGCTCCTGCTGAACTACTACTTCACGCCGCCCACCCACACCCTCACGGTCAACGACCCCGAGAACCTCGTCGCCATCGTGATCTTCTTCGCGGTGGCCGTGTCGGTCGCCTCCGTGGTCGACCTGGCGGCCCGCCGCACCCACCAGGCCGCCCGGCTGCGCGCCGAGTCCGAGATCCTCTCCTTCCTCGCGGGCAGCGTCCTGCGCGGCGAGACGACCCTGGACGCCCTCCTGGAGCGGGTCCGCGAGACCTTCGCCATGGAGTCGGTGGCGCTGCTGGAGCGCGCGAGCGACGTCGACCCCTGGACCCGCGCCGCCAGCGTCGGCCCCAGGCCGCTCAGCCGCCCCGAGGACGCCGACGTGGACATGCCCGTCGGCGACCACATGGCGCTCGCCCTCTCCGGCCGCGTGCTGCCCGCCGAGGACCGCAGGGTGCTCGGCGCCTTCGCCGCCCAGGCAGCCGTCGTACTGGACAGACAGCGCCTGGTGGGGGAGGCGGAGGGTGCGCGCAAGCTCGCCGAGGGCAACCGCATCCGCACCGCCCTGCTCGCCGCCGTCAGCCACGATCTGCGTACGCCGCTGGCCGCCATCAAGGCCGCCGTGTCGTCCCTGCGCTCCGACGACGTGGCCTGGTCGGACGCCGACGAGGCCGAACTGCTCGCGGGCATCGAGGACGGCGCCGACCGCCTCGACCACCTCGTCGGCAACCTCCTCGACATGTCCCGGCTCCAGACCGGCACCGTCACCCCGCTCATCCGCGAGACCGACCTCGACGAGGTGGTCCCGATGGCGCTCGTCGGCGTACCCGCTGAGAGCGTCGGTCTCGACATCCCGGAGAGCCTTCCCATGGTGGCCGTCGACCGCGGGCTGCTGGAGCGCGCCGTCGCCAACATCGTCGAGAACGCCGTCAAGTACAGCCCCGGCGACACCCCCGTCTCCGTCGCCGCCAGCGCGCTCGGAGAGCGCGTAGAGCTGCGCGTCGCGGACCGCGGGCCCGGCGTCCCGGACGACGAGAAGGACCGGATATTCGAACCGTTCCAGCGCTACGGCGACGCCCCGCGCGGCGCCGGAGTGGGCCTCGGCCTCGCCGTCGCCCGCGGCTTCGTCGAATCCATGGGCGGCACTCTGACCGCCGAGGACACGCCCGGGGGTGGCATGACGATGGTTCTCACCCTCAAAGCGGTCCCCGGGCATGCGCCGGTACGCCCGGAGCTTGCGGCAAGGGTGACCTCCTGACCCCGCCGTCCGTCATTTCCTTCCGTACGTCCCGTAGAAAGGCAGGCACTCCATGACCCGGGTGCTCGTGGTCGACGACGAGCCGCAGATCGTGCGCGCCCTCGTGATCAATCTGAAGGCGCGCAAGTACGAGGTGGACGCGGCCCCCGACGGCGCGACCGCGCTCCAGCTCGCCGCCGCCCGCCACCCCGACGTGGTCGTCCTGGACCTCGGCCTGCCCGACATGGACGGCGTGGAGGTGATCAAGGGGCTGCGCGGCTGGACCCGCGTACCGATCCTGGTGCTCTCCGCCCGCCACACCTCCGACGAGAAGGTCGAGGCGCTCGACGCCGGGGCCGACGACTACGTCACCAAGCCGTTCGGCATGGACGAGCTGCTGGCCAGGCTCCGCGCGGCGGTCCGCAGGGCCGAGCCCGCCGGCGCCGCCGAGGACGACGTGCTCGTCGACGCGGGCGGCGACTTCACCGTCGACCTGGCCGCGAAGAAGGTGCACCGCGCGGGGAGGGACGTACGGCTGACGCCCACCGAGTGGCACCTGCTGGAGGTGCTCGTACGGAACACGGGCCGCCTGGTCAGCCAGAAGCAGCTCCTCCAGGAGGTCTGGGGCCCTTCGTACGGCACCGAGACCAACTACCTGCGGGTCTACATGGCGCAGCTGCGCCGCAAACTGGAGGCGGACCCCTCGCACCCCAGGCACTTCGTGACCGAACCCGGGATGGGCTACCGCTTCGAGCGGTAGCGGCAGCGGGCGTGGTAGCGGGCGTGGTCGTGGTGGTCGGGTCCGGGGTGATCCAGGCGGGCCTGCTCCCCGGTACCCTTCGTGTATGAGTGCCGTACCACGTTCGGAGAAGCCTGCCGGCCGGTTCCGCCGGATGCTCGACCGGCTGTCCACCTCGCAGGAGGACCTGCACCACGCGGAGCTGCAGGAGGACGCGCAGGCCGCGGGGTGCTCACGCATCTGCGACTGCGACGACCGCCAGGTGGTGAAGGTGACTGGTACGTTGCGCACGGTCACCCTGCGTCCGCGGGCCGGTGTGCCCGCCCTGGAGGCGGAGCTGTTCGACGGCACCGCACCCCTGGACGTGGTGTGGCTGGGCCGCCGTTCCATCGTGGGCATAGAACCGGGCCGCAGGCTCATCGCCTCGGGCCGGATCTCCATGAGCCACGGCCGCCGGGTGCTTTTCAATCCCAAATACGAGCTCCGACCGCTCGGACAGGAGTAGCCGGTGACGTCTCTCGACAAGCCGACCGCGACGGATCGCAACAGCAGCGACAGCAGCGACAGCAGCGAAGAACAGCCCGAAGCCGGGGCCGCCCAGGACGCGAAGGCCGTCACCGAGGCGGCCCTGTTCGAGGCCTTCGGCGGCCTCAGGGGCATGGTGGAGACCGTCCTGCCCGGTCTGCTGTTCGTGACCATCTTCACGATCAAGAAGGACCTGCACGTCTCGGCCATCGCCGCCCTCGCGGTGTCCTTGCTGCTCGTCGCCGTACGGCTGATCCGCCGGGACACCGTCAAGCACGCCTTCAGCGGCGTCTTCGGAGTCGCCTTCGGTGTCGTCTTCGCGATGATGACCGGCAACGCCAAGGACTTCTATCTGCCGGGCATGATCTACACCCTGGGTCTCGCCCTCGCGTACATCGTGACCACGCTCGCGGGCGTCCCGCTGATCGGCCTGATCCTCGGCCCGATCTTCAAGGAGAACCTCTCCTGGCGGACACGGAACCCGGGACGCAAGAAGGCGTACGCCAAGGCCAGCTGGGCCTGGGGCCTGATCCTGCTCGGCAAGTGCGCGATCCTCTTCCCGCTGTACTGGTGGGCCGACACCGCCCAGCTCGGCTGGGTCCTCGTCGCGCTGAAGATCCCGCCGTTCCTGCTCGCGGTCTACCTGACGTGGGTCTTCCTGGCGAAGGCTCCGCCGCCCATCGACGTGTTCGCGGAGATGGAGGCGCAGGAGAAGGCCGAGAAGGAGCGCAAGGCGGCCGCTGCCGCCGCTTCGGCGCAGCGCGAGGCCTGATTTCCCGTACGCACGTGAGTGGGGCCCGGAACCGTCATGGTTCCGGGCCCCACTTGCGCAGCAGTACGTACCGCCGTCAGCTCGCCGCGTCTTCCCTGCGGACCGACAACAGGTCCTCCAGCTGCTCCTCGCGCGCCTGAGCGGCCACGAACAGCAGCTCGTCGCCCGCCTCCAGGGTCTCCTCCTGGCCGGGAGTGAGCACACGCGAACCGCGGATGATGGTGACCAGTGAGGTGTCCTCGGGCCATGCCACATCGCTGACCTGCGTGCCGGCCAGCGCCGACTCCGGCGGCAGCGTCAGCTCGACGAGGTTGGCGTCGCCGTGGCTGAAGCGGAGCAGCCGTACGAGATCGCCCACGCTCACCGCCTCCTCGACCAGCGCCGACATCAGACGCGGTGTGGAGACCGCGACATCGACGCCCCAGGCCTCGGTGAACAGCCACTCGTTCTTGGGGTTGTTGACGCGGGCGACGACCCGCGGCACGCCGTACTCGGTCTTCGCGAGCAGCGAGACGACCAGGTTGACCTTGTCGTCACCGGTCGCCGCGATCACCACGTTGCAGCGCTGGAGCGCCGCCTCGTCGAGCGAGGTGATCTCGCAGGCGTCGGCCAGCAGCCACTCGGCGAGCGGCACGCGCTCCACCGAGATGGCGGTCGGCGCCTTGTCGATGAGAAGGACCTCGTGGCCGTTCTCCAGCAGCTCGCCCGCGATGGAACGTCCCACCGCGCCGGCGCCGGCAATAGCGACCCTCATGCGTGACCGCCTTCCTCGGGACCCTGCGCGCAGGCCGCCTCGACCTTCGCGATCTCGTCCGTACGCATCATCACGTGGACCAGGTCGCCCTCCTGGAGCACCGTCTGGGAGGTCGGCAGTACGGCCTCGCCCAGCCGGGTGAGGAAGGCGACGCGTACGCCCGTCTCCTCCTGGAGCCGGCTGATCTTGTGCCCGATCCAGGCGGGAGA
Source organism: Streptomyces sp. NPDC002994 (assembly GCF_040611155.1). NCBI lineage: Bacteria > Bacillati > Actinomycetota > Actinomycetes > Kitasatosporales > Streptomycetaceae > Streptomyces > Streptomyces sp. NPDC002994. Next base: position 24,528 of record NZ_JBEXNQ010000040.1, on the reverse strand, counting down.
GGTGTGCACCTCGGCGAGCTGCACAACGCCGCTCGGGTCACGCCACAGCGGCTCGGCGCCCGACGGCAGCAGCCGGCGCATCATCTGGTCGGCGGTCCAGCGGACCGTGGCGACGGTGGGGATGCCCAGGCGCTGGTAGACCTCGGCGCGGCGCGGGTCGTAGATACGGGCCGCGACGTTCTCGATGGCGAACATCTCGCGGGCCACCCGGGCCGCGATGATGTTCGAGTTGTCGCCGCTGCTCACCGCCGCGAACGCGCCGGCGTCCTCGATGCCCGCCTCGCGGAGGGTGTCCTGGTCGAAGCCGACCCCGGTGACCCTGCGGCCACCGAAACCGGACCCGAGGCGGCGGAAGGCCGTGGGGTCCTGGTCGATCACCGCGACCGTATGCCCCTGTTGCTCAAGGTTCTGCGCGAGAGCGGCACCCACTCGCCCGCAGCCCATGATGACGACGTGCATCGTCCCGTTACCCCGCACTCCTGGTCGCCCCGCTGACCCGCACAAACACCCTGCTCACATCTTCCTTCTCGGCTCACCGGGGGAGGCGCGGGCACCAGTGCCCGGTACTGCCTCGCCCCTGTCTTCGTCCACCGTAGCGGCAACGCCGAACGCGCCATCGATCACCTCGGGCATCTCCGGGTTCATTCAGGGGTACGCGCGGTGGTTCGCGGGCGGTCGGCGGGCGGTTCGCGGGTGGTTCACGTGGCGGACTTGTGGCGGACCGGGAAGTTTCCGCAGCCAAGAGGGGTGGTGGGTGGGCGGTGTCCTTTTCGAACGCTTACGATCCTCTGCGTGTCCAAACTGACCGACGTGCCCAAACGGATCCTGATCGGCCGGGCGCTGCGCAGCGACAAGCTGGGAGAGACTCTTCTCCCCAAGCGCATCGCACTTCCCGTCTTCGCCTCCGACCCGCTCTCGTCCGTGGCGTACGCACCGGGAGAAGTGCTCCTCGTGCTCTCCATCGCGGGCGTGTCGGCGTACCACTTCAGCCCGTGGATCGCGGTCGCTGTCGTGGTGCTGATGTTCACCGTGGTGGCCTCGTACCGCCAGAACGTGCGCGCGTACCCGAGCGGAGGCGGCGACTACGAGGTCGCCAACACCAACCTCGGTCCCAAGGCGGGCCTGACCGTCGCCAGTGCCCTGCTCGTCGACTACGTCCTCACGGTCGCCGTGTCGATCTCGTCGGGCGTGGAGAACCTGGGTTCGGCGATCCCCTTCGTCGTCGAGAACAAGGTGACGTGCGCCATCGGCATCATCGTGCTGCTGACGCTCATGAACCTGCGCGGTGTGAAGGAGTCGGGCAAGCTCTTCGCGATCCCGACGTACGTCTTCGTGGCGGGCGTCTTCCTCATGATCGCCTGGGGCGCCTACCGCGGAATCGTCGCGGGCGAGACCATGCACGCCCCGACCTCCGACTTCGAGATCAAGGCCGAGCACCAGGGCCTGGCCGGCTTCGCCCTCGTCTTCCTGCTGCTGCGGGCCTTCTCCTCCGGCTGTGCGGCGCTCACGGGCGTCGAGGCGATCAGCAACGGTGTGCCGGCCTTCCGCAAGCCGAAGAGCAAGAACGCCGCGACGACGCTGGCCCTGATGGGCGGCCTGGCCGTCACGATGTTCTGCGGCATCATCGGTCTCGCCATGGCCACCGACGTGAAGATGGCCGAGAACCCGGAGCACGACCTGCTCCACAACGGCACCGCCGTCGGCCCGGACTACGTACAGGACCCGGTGATCTCACAGGTCGCGGCCGCCGTCTTCGGTGACGGTACGTTCTTCTTCGTGCTGCTCGCGGCGGCCACCGCGCTCGTTCTGTTCCTGGCCGCGAACACGGCGTACAACGGCTTCCCGCTGCTCGGCTCGATCCTCGCGCAGGACCGCTACCTGCCGCGCCAGCTGCACACCCGCGGCGACCGCCTCGCGTTCTCCAACGGCATCGTGCTGCTGGCGGGCGCGGCCATCCTGCTCGTGTGGATCTACGGCGCCGACTCGACCCGGCTCATCCAGCTCTACATCGTCGGCGTCTTCGTCTCCTTCACGCTCAGCCAGATCGGCATGGTGCGGCACTGGAACCGCCACCTGCGGACGGAGAAGGACAAGGCCAAGCGCGGTCGCATGGTCCGCTCCCGCGCGATCAACACCTTCGGTGCCTTCTTCACGGGCCTGGTGCTCGTCGTCGTACTGGCCACCAAGTTCACGCACGGCGCGTGGGTCGCGCTGCTCGGCATGGTGATCTTCTACGGGACGATGACCGCGATCCGTAAGCACTACGACCGCGTCTCCGAGGAGATCGCCGCCGACGAGGGCCCGTCCGACGACAGCGTCCGCCCGTCGCGCGTCCACTCCATCGTCCTGGTCTCCAAGGTCCACAAGCCGACGCTGCGGGCCCTCGCCTTCGCGAAGCTGACGCGCTCGGACAAGCTGGAGGCGCTCAGCATCAGCGTCGACCCGGCGGAGACGAAGGCGCTCAAGGAGGAGTGGGAGCGGCGCGGCATCAATGTGCCGCTGAAGATCCTTGACTCGCCGTACCGCGAGATCACACGGCCGATCATCGATTACGTGAAGGGTCTGCGGCGGGAGAGCCCGCGGGACGCGATCAGCGTCTACATCCCGGAGTACGTGGTGGGCCACTGGTACGAGCACCTCCTCCACAACCAGAGCGCGCTGCGGCTCAAGGGCCGGCTGCTGTTCACGCCGGGAGTGATGGTCACCTCGGTGCCTTACCAGCTGCAGTCCTCGGAGCTGGCGAAGGAGCGGGCGAAGAAGCGCCAGGAGTGGAACGCGCCGGGAGCGGTGCGGCGCGGTCCGGTGGACGACCGCCGCCCGAAGGAGCCGACCGGCAAGCGCTGACGTGGTGAACGGCCGGACGACACCCACGTAGACTGGAGGGCTGAAGTCCGGCCGTACCCCTTAGATCCCTGGAGTCACCCCGTCATGCAGTCAGAATCCAAGGAAACGGCCGACAACTCTCTCGTCGGTACCGAGTACGAGGTCGAGGTCGGCCCCGTCGCCCACGGCGGCCACTGCATCGCCCGTACCGACGAGGGGCGGGTGCTGTTCGTACGGCATACGCTGCCCGGCGAGAAGATCCGCGCCCGCGTGACGGACGGCGGGGAGACCTCGCGCTACCTGCGCGCCGACGCCGTCGAGGTCATAGAGGCGTCCAAGGACCGCATCGAGGCGCCGTGCCCGTACGCCGGACCAGGCATGTGCGGCGGCTGCGACTGGCAGCACGCCAAGCCGGGCGCGCAGCGGCGGCTGAAGGGCGAGGTAATCGCCGAGCAGCTCATGCGCCTCGCGGGCCTCACGCCGGAGGAGGCGGGCTGGGACGGCACCGTCATGCCGGCGCCGGGCGACAAGCTGCCGCAGGGCGAGGTGCCCGCGTGGCGCACGCGCGTCCAGTACGCCGTCGCCCCCGACGGCCGCGCCGGACTGCGCAAGCACCGCTCGCACGACGTACAGCCGATCGACCACTGCATGATCGCCGCGCCGGGCGTGAGTGAGCTGGGCATCGAGAAGCAGGACTGGCCCCAGATGGCGTCGGTCGAGGCGATCGCGGCCACCGGCTCGAACGACCGCCAGGTGGTCCTCACCCCGCAGCCGGGCGGCCGCCTGCCCCTCGTCGAACTCGACAAGCCGGTCTCGGTCCTGCGCGTGGAGGAGAAGGACGGCGGGGTGCACCGGGTGCACGGCCGCGCCTTCGTGCGCGAGCGGGCGGACGGGCGTACGTACCGCGTCGGCATGGGCGGCTTCTGGCAGGTCCACCCGCAGGGTCCGGACATCCTGATCAAGGCCGTCATGCAGGGCCTGATGCCGAGGAAGGGCGAGTCCGCGCTCGACCTGTACTGCGGCGTGGGCCTCTTCGCCGGTGCGATCGCCGAGCGCATCGGTGACAAGGGCGCGGTGCTCGGCATCGAGACCTCGAAGCGCGCCGTCGAGGACGCCAGGCACAACCTCCAGGACATGGAGTACGTACGCATCGAGCAGGGCAAGGTCGAGCAGGTGCTGCCGCGCACGGGCATCACCGAAACCGACCTGATCGTCCTCGACCCGCCGCGCGCGGGCGCGGGCAAGCAGACGGTGAAGCACCTGGCCTCCCTGGGCGCCCGCCGCATCGCGTACGTGGCTTGCGACCCGGCGGCGCTGGCGCGAGACCTGGCGTACTTCCGCGAGGCGGGCTACAAGCCGCGCACGCTGCGCGCGTTCGACCTGTTCCCGATGACTTCGCACGTTGAGTGTGTGGCGATTCTCGAACCGGCCACAAGGGGCGCCTGACCTGCAGTTTCATCGAGATCTCGTAGATTTCGGCTGGGTCGGTCGACCTGTTTCACTGGAGTGCACCACGTGGAGTGCATGGTCCATTGGTTTGCGGCGTTGTTCGGAAGGATTGCTCGCTGAGGTGTGGCAGGTTGCCGGGCAGGTTCTGGGGAAAACCCCACATCCTCAAAGTGTCCCGGTCAGGGTTCTACCGCTGGCGCACGGCAGCGCCGACCCGGCAGGCCGGGGTTGCGGTAGAAGCCGACAGCGTTCACTCGGCTCCGGTAGCCTGAACCTCGTGCACAGGCCGTAGATGTCCACGTAGTGGGGAAAAGCGTTCACTCTCCGAGAACCAGCCAGCGCCCGGAGAAGCCCTTCAGTTCACGCCCTGCCACTATTGGCCCAGCGCGGAGCAGACGGGCGAAGAACGTGCCCTGATCGGGTTCGAAGCGTATTTCTGCCTCCTCGAAAGCCAATTCCAAGCCGGTTACCGGGTACCACGCTTTGAAGACGCTTTCCTTGGCACTGAAGAGCAGCCGGTCCCAGTACACCTTGGGGTCGAATCCCTCGCATTCGAGCACCCATCGGCGTTCAGACAGCAGCGAGACAGATTCCAAGACTCCGTCCGGCAACGGGTCGTGCGGTTCCGCATCGATCCCGACGGCGATGGTGTCGACGGACCTCGCCACAGCAGCCGCCCGGTATCCGTGACAGTGCGTCATGCTGCCAACTACCCCGTCAGGCCACTGTGGGGCGCCTCGCCCATTGGGCAGCAACGGCACGCGAGGTAGACCCATTTGGGCGAGTGCGCGTCGCGCGCAAGCCCGCACGGTCGCAAACTGCTGCCGCCGTTGCGCCACGGACTCGGCCACGACCGCCGCTTCTTCGGGGAACAGCACGGACTCCGGGCCCAGTTGACCAAGCATCCGGTCGTCACAAGCACACACAGAAACTACCTCGGCGGGGAGTATCTCCTCGATCATCGGTCCCCTGCGTTCTCGGTCGGTTGTGTGCGCGAAAAGCGGGTAGCGAAGGATACGGGTGGGGAATCGCGTGAGCGGAAAGTGGTTGACCAGGCCCGTCTGTTGAGCGGGATCGACAGACGGGCCGACCGCTAACAAGGCGTCGGCAATGGGGCAACGCCCTCAGGTCGCGCCCAGCACCTCGTGCACGGCCGCGATCACCTTGTCCTGTACATCAGGGGCGAGTGCCGGGTACATCGGCAGCGAAAATATCTCGTCCGCCAGCCGCTCCGTGACCGGCAGCGAGCCCTTGGCGTACCCCAGGTGCGCGAAGCCGCTCTGGGTGTGGACCGGCCACGGATAACTGATATTGAGGAAGACTCCGTAGGACTTCAGCGCCTCGATGATCTCGTCACGACGCGGATGGCGGACGACGTACACGTAGTAGACGTGGTCGTTGCCCTCTCTGACGGACGGCAGTACCAGGCCGCCGGGGCCCGTCAGGTCCGCCAGTCCCTCGGCGTAACGCCTGGCGACCGCGCGCCTGCCCTCGATGTAGCGGTTGAGACGGGTGAGTTTGCGGCGCAGGATCTCCGCCTGCACCTCGTCGAGCCGGCTGTTGTGGCCCGGCGTGCGCACGACGTGGTACACGTCCTCCATGCCGTAGTAGCGCAAGCTGCGCAGCGCACGGTCCACGTCCGCGTTGTCAGTCACCACCGCACCGCCGTCGCCGTACGCGCCGAGGACCTTCGTCGGGTAGAAGGAGAAGGCCGCGGCGTCACCCATCGTGCCCGCCAGTTCGCCGTGGTGGCGGGCGCCGTGCGCCTGGGCGCAGTCCTCCAGCATCACGAGGCCATGCTCTGCGGCCAGGGCGCGCAAGGGCTCCATGTCGACGCACTGCCCGTACAGATGCACCGGCAGGAGGGCCTTCGTGCGCGGGGTGATGGCTTGCGCGACCTGGTCGGTGTCCATGAGGTAGTCGTCGGCTCGGACATCGACGAAGACGGGTGTGGCACCCGCCCCGTCGATGGCCACTACCGTGGGGGCGGCCGTGTTGGACACGGTGATGACCTCGTCCCCAGGGCCCACCCCCAGGGCCTGCAGACCCAGCTTCAGGGCATTGGTGCCGTTGTCGACACCTGCGCAGTGGCGCAGGCCGTGATAGCCCGCGAACTCCTTCTCGAACCCCTCCACGCTGGGGCCGAGAACCAACTGCCCGGAGCCGAAGACGGTCTCGACCGCGTCAAGGAGATCCGCGCGTTCGTTCTGGTATTCCGCCAGGTAGTCCCAGACGTAGGTAGTCACGGAGAGCTCAACCTCCAGAGGGTTTCGAAAGAGTGGGGGGCGGCCGGTGCGCACGGACCAAGGCGTTCCAGCAGTCGCGAACCGACTCCTGCAGGGAACGGCGCGGCTCCCAGCCCAGCAGGCTGCGCGCCGCGCCGATGTCGACCCGTAGCCAGTCGTGCCGGAGACCGGCCTCCCGGTCGGCAGCAGGGCGCTCCACCACCCGCGCCGGGATGCCGCTCGCCTCGATGAGAAGGTCTACCAGGTCGCGGACGGCGACCACCTCGCCCCGTCCGATGCCGACGGCGACCGGGACAGCTGGTGCGCAGGCGGCAGCGACCACGGCATCGGCCACGTCCCGGACATCGACGTAGTCCCGGTGCGCGTGCAGCCGAGACAACTCCACAACGGCCTCCGGGCCCCCGCTCGGGCCCGCCAGCAGACGCTGGGCGACCTGGCCCAGCAGACTGATCCAGGGTGTGCCGGGTCCCGAGACGTTGGATACCCGGAGTACCACGCCGTCGACCCACCCGCCGGCGGTGCCCCGCAGCACCGCCTCGCTGGCGGCCAGTTTACTCCTGCCGTACGCCGTGTCCGGGCGCGGCTCGGCGTCGGCACCCACCGAACTGCCGGGCCGCACCGGACCGTATTCCAGCACTGAGCCGAGGTGCACCAGCCGCGGCCGCGTGGTCATCAGCGCCAGCGCCTCCAGCAGCCGCAGTGTGGGTACGGCGGTGGCGGACCACATCTGCTCGTCGGTACGGCCCCAGATGCTCCCGACGGCGTTGACGATCGTGCCCGGACGTGCCGCGTCCAGCGCCGCGGCCAGCGCCGCGGGGTCGCCACCGGCCAGGTCCAGGGTCACGCAGCGGTACGGCATGGGTTCCTCGGGCGGGCGGCGGCCGACCACCACCACGTCACGGTTCTGCGCGGCGAACGCCGCGCAGACGTGACGGCCGACGTATCCGGCGCCGCCGAGCACGAGGACGCTGCCGTGCGGCACGGCCCGCGCCGCGCCGCCGGGCCCCTGTGCCCCGGGATCGGGCCCGCGCTTCGGCATCGGATCGCTCACCATGCAACGGGCAGTCGGTCCGGCACGCGCAGCAGCAGTCCCGGCTGCCACCGCACGTCCGCCGCGGGGACGGCCAGGCGCAGCCCGGGCAGCCGCCGGGTGAGGACCTCCAGCACCACCTGGAGCTCCAGCCGGGCCAGCGGGGCGCCCATGCAGTAGTGGATGCCGTGGCCGAAGCCCAGGTGGGCGTTGCGCTCCCGGGTGAAGTCGAGGCGCCCGGGTTCCGGAAAGACCTCCGGATCCAGGTTGGCGGCGGCCACGGAGGTGAACACGGCCTCTCCGGCGCGGATGAGGGTGCCGCCGACCATCACGTCCTCCAGCGCGATCCGCGCGTAACCGTCCACCGTGGTCAGCGGGGTGAATCGGAGCAGTTCCTCCACCGCTCCTCGGATCAGCCCCGGGTCCTCGACCAGTGACGCGTACAGCCGACGGTCGCGCAGCAGCAGGTAGGCGAAGTTCCCGATCTGCGTCGCGGTCGTCTCGTACCCGCCGACCAGCAGGCCTGCGCCCAGCATGTACAGCTCGTTCTCGGACAGCCGGTCCTCGTCGTCACGCGCCTGGACCATCGCCCCCAGCAGGTCGTCGGTCGGCGACTCGCGCCGCTCCTCGACCAACTGCGCCAGATAAGTGACGAATTCCTCGCCCGCCCGCCTGACCTCCTCGGGCGGCAGGGCGGTCGACATCAGGGCGTCGGAGAACTGCCGGAAGATGTGCCGGTCCTCGTAGTCCACCCCGAGCAGCTCGCAGATCACGCCGATCGACGCCGGCAGCGAGAGCGCCTCCTGCAGGTCGGCGGTCGGGCCCGCGGCGGTCATCTCGTCCACCAGCCGGTGCGCGAGCGCGGTGACCGAGGGGCGCAGGCCCTCCACCCGCCGGTGCGTGAACGCGCCGCCCGCCAGCCGGCGCAGCCGGGTGTGCTCGGGCGGGTCCATCGCGACCAGCCCGCCCGGCTCCAGGAGTTGTTCCGTGGGGCGCGGGATGTCTCTGCCGGCGCCCGCCGCCATGCTGAACCGCGGGTCGCTGAGCACCAGTTTGGCGTCGGCGTGCCGGGTCACCAGCCAGCCTTCGCCGCCGTACGGCATCCGCACCCGCGCCACCGGTTCGCGCTCGCGCAGCTGCCCGTACAGGGGGTCCAGTCCCAGCCCCGTGGCGGTGCTGAACGGATACGGCCGCGCGGCAGCGTCGGCCTCGGCCTGTGCAGCGGCCCCGCAGGCCGCCTCGGAGATGGAACTGTCGGACGTCATGAGCCTTTCCTGCCGTCAGCGGTACGGATGCCCTGCGTGTGCCCCCGCGCTACCCTCATCCGGGCCCGGGTCCGCCGCCCGCGGCGCACAGCCGCGCGTGGTGGTCCTGGTAGGAGTCGTAGGAGGGGAGGTGGCCGAGCCGCATTGCCTCGGCGAGGGTCGGTGCGTCGGCGTCCTGGGCGGAGACCACCGGTTGGATCCCGTCCGGCCAGCCGATGGCGAGGCCGGGGTCCAGCGGACTGATCGCACGGTCGGACTGCGGGGCGTACCCGCTCGTACACAGGTAGATCAGCGTGGTGCGGTCGGTCAGCGCGAAGAAGGCCCTCCCCAGGCCCGCGGCCACATACACCGCGGTGCGGTTGTGCTCGTCCACGGGCACCGCCTCCCACCGCCCGAACGTGGGTGAGCCCGTCCGGATGTCGACGACCACCTCGATGCCGGCCCCCTGGACGCACGCGCTGTACTTCGCCTGGCCCGGCGGGAGTTGGGTGAAGTGGATCCCGCGCAGCGCGCCACGCCGGTTCACCGCGACGTTCGCCTGCGCCAGCGGCAGCGGATGCCCGACGGCGCGGCGGAACCTCTCGCTCTGGAACCACTCGTGGAACTCGCCGCGCCGGTCGGGGTGCACCGCGGGCTCCACCACCCAGGCACCCTCGATGCCGAGCGGGCGCGGCACGCCCCTCTCCTCAGCCACCGTTGCGCCAGTAGGCACCCTGCCGGTCCACCTGGTGGATCTCGTCGTCGATGCCCATGCGGTCGCGGAAGTCGTGGACGGCCTGCTGGCAGGCCGGGATGCAGTAGTCGTCGACGATGACGTACCCGCCGGGCGACAGCCTCGCGTACAGGTGGGTGAGGACGTCCATCGTGGCGCCGTACGAGTCGCCGTCCAGGCGCATGACGGCGAGCCGCTCGACCGGCGCCGTCGGCATGGTGTCCTTGAACCAACCCGGCAGGAAACGGACCTGCTCGTCCAGCAGGCCGTAGCGGGCGAAGTTCGCCCGGACGGTCTCCAGTCCGGTGGGCAGGCTCACCGCCTCGTTGTACTGGTGGAGGTCCATCTCGACGTCCATGGGATGGTCGTCGGCCTCGGTCTTGGGGAACCCCTGGAAGGAGTCGGCGACCCAGACCGTACGGTCCGTGACCCCGTGCGCCGCCAGCACCCCGCGGGCGAAGATGCACGCACCGCCCCGCCACACTCCGGTCTCGATGATGTCGCCCGGCACACCGTCCCGCAGCACGTCCTCGATGCACCGGTGCAGGTTGTCCAGCCGCTTCATGCCGATCATGGTGTGCGCGACCACCGGGTAGTCCTCACCGCTCTCGCGGGCCTCCCGGTCGAAACGGGGTTCCTCGATGAGGCCCGCGGCGTGCGTCGGGTCCTCGTAGATCATGTTGGTGACGACCTTCTTCAGCAGGCCCAGGTACAGATCTCGGCCGTCCGCGGTGGCGACTGTCAAAGGGATCCTCCAGTGGGGCGGGAGCAACCGGTGCCTGACGGGTGCCCATGAGGCCTTCGACGCTAGGGACAGGGGAAGCCGGAACGCCACTCCCCCGGGGAGCCGTATGTCAGGTCGGCCGCCGGCCCCGACCGTGCCCGCCGGCCTGGCCTGCCGTGGGCGAACCCCCAGGTTCCTGAACGGAGTTCGGCCGTTGGTCCATGTCCGCTTCCATCGCCCCGGCCCGCCGCCGCGCCGACCTGACGAAGACCGGCGGACCTTCCTTGCCGGTCCCAGCGGCACCGTGCTTCGTTGACGGGACGCGGCGGGCTGTACGCGCCGTACCGTTGCCGAAGACATAAGGGGATTCCGTTGCCCACAGCACGTGCCGCCGACGCCGAGCCGCAAGGGGACGTCGCGTGGCCGATGGCCCGCACCTGTCCCTTCCAGCCCCCCGGCCGGTACGCCGAGCTGCGTGCCCACGCCCCGATGGCCCGCGCCCGCGTCTGGGACGGCTCACGGACCTGGCTCATCACCAAGCAGGAGCACATGCGGGCCCTGCTCGCCGACTCCAGGGTTCGGATCGACCCCGCCAGAGTGCCCCGGCTCTCCCCGGCCGACGGCGAGGCCGAGGCGACCCGCTCGCTGCTGACCCTCGACGCCCCCGACCACGGCACCCTGCGCCGCGTCTTCATCCCCGAGTTCACCGTACGGCGGGTGCGCGCGATGCGGCCCGGCATCGAACGGATCGTGGAGGGACTCCTTGACCGGCTCGGCACGCTCGACCGGCCCGCGGACCTAGTCGCCGAGCTGGCCCTGCCCATGTCCACCCTCGTCATCTGCGAGCTGCTCGGAGTGCCCTACGAGGACCACGCCTTCTTCCAGAGCCGCAGCGAGCGCGCCACCAGGCTCACGGGGGACGACGAGTCGGTGACCGCGCTCCTCGAACTGCGCGACTACCTCGACCGGCTGATCGCCGCCAAGTCCGCGGTCACCACACCCGACGCGGGCGTCATCGGCACCCTCGCCACCCAGGGCCTGCGCACCGGCGAGCTGACACACGCGGACGTCCTCGACAACGCGGTGCTGCTGCTCGCCGCCGGACACGAGACGAGCGCCGCGATGACCGCGCTCAGCGTGCTGACGCTCCTCCAGCACCCCGAGGCCTGGCAGGAACTCACGGCAGACCCCGCCCTGTTGCCCAACGCCGTCGAGGAACTGTTGCGTTACCTCACCGTCGCCGACGGCCTGCGCCGCTCCGCCGCCGCCGACATCGAGCTCGACGGCCACACCATCCGGGCCGGTGACGGGCTGATCTTCCTGCTGGCCTCGGGCAACCGCGACGAGGACGTCTTCCCCTCGCCGGACACCTTCGACATCCACCGCCCGGCCCGACAGCACGTCGCCTTCGGTTACGGGCCCCACCAGTGCCTCGGCCAGAACCTGGCCCGCCTCGAGCTGGAGGTCACCCTGGGCGCGGTGCTCCGCCGACTGCCCGGTCTGCGCCTCGCCACGGACGTCGACGCGCTACGGGTGAAGGAGGACTCCGCCATCTTCGGGCTGCACGAGCTGCCCGTCACCTGGTGACGGAGCCACGGAAGCGACAGCGAACGAAGGACGCATGACATGCGTGTACGCGTAGCCAGGGAACTGTGCGTCGGTGCGGGCCAGTGCGAACGTGCCGCCCCGGAGGTCTTCGCCCAGGACAACAGCGGCCTGAGCCGGGCCCACGTACCGGTGCCCCGCGCCGAGCAGTGGCCGGCCGTCCACGAGGCCGCCGACCTCTGCCCGGTCGGCGCGGTTCTGGTGGCCGCGGACCGGGCGGCGGCGGACGACCCGCGGGAGCCGTCATGACGCGCGGGCACTGGGCCGGACGGACCGTGATGGTCACCGGCGCGCTGGGCTTCATCGGCTCCCACTTCGTGGAACGGCTCGCCGCCGAGGGCGCCACCGTGCTGGGCCTCCACCGCACCGACCGGCCCGGCGTCAGGGAGGAGCTCACCCGCCGGGCCGGGGACCGGCTCCGGCTCGCCCGGGTCGACCTCACGGACGGGCAGGAGACGCGCGCGGCTTTCCGCTACCTGGCCCCGCACGTCGACGCCGTCCTCCACTGCGCCTCCCTGGACGGCAACGCTCAGTACAAACGGGAACACTCGGCCGAGATCCTCGACGCCAACGTGCGCACCACGGCTCATCTCCTCAACTGCTCCCGCGAGTTCGAGGTGGACAACGTCCTGTTGCTGAGCTCCTCCGAGGTCTACTGCGTACCCCGGTCCGGTCCGGCGTCCGAGGACGAGGACGTTCGCCGCAGCCCCCAGTACACCGAGAACGGCTACGTACTGTCCAAGATCTTCGGGGAGATCCTCGCCGACCACCACCAGCGGCAGTTCGCCACCCGGGTTTTCCGCATCCGGCCGGGCAACGTCTACGGCCCCCGGGACGGCGCGGCCGGCCCGCGCAACCGGGTCATCCCCAGCATGATCGCCCGTGCCGCCGCGGGTGAGGAGATCGAGATCTGGGGCGACGGCAGCCGGACGCGGTCCTTCATCCACGTGTCCGACCTGGTGCGCTGCGCGCTGCGGGTGGTCGAGACCGGCAAGTACGACGTCGTGAACGTCGGCTCCGCGGAGGAGGTGTCGATCCTGGAACTGGCCCGCCTGGTGGCCGCGGCCCTGGGCGTGCCCTCGCACGTGCGGACCGACCCGGCCAGACCCGCCGGCGCCGCGGTCCGCAACCTGGACCTCACCCGGATGTGCGAAGTGATCGACTTCGAGCCCCGTTCACTGCGCGAGGGGTTGCGGGACACCGTGCGCTGGTACCGCGACCATGCGCGCACGCCACTCTAGTCCGCCCTCCCGGCATGCCACCTCATCGATTCCTTCAATGATCCCCTCACCTCTTCAACGATCCCCCTACCCGATCACGACCTGGAAGGCTCTCCGTGGCCGAGAACACCGACCTCTCCCTCGTGCAGGACATCATCCGGGCGGCCGGAGGACACGTCGCCTCCCTCAGCGGGTTGACGGAGCGCCACCGCGCGGACGACATCACCCGGGTGCTCATGGACGAGATCTGCTCGCGCTGCCCGGCCCCCGTGAACGACGAAGCGGTTCTCGTCGAGTTCGTCGTCACCACGGAGGGTGAGAAACTGTCCCACTGGCTCCGTGCCGTCCAGGGCGCCCCCGTCCGGCCCGCCCCACGCGGCGACGAGTTCGTGGCCATGCGGATCGAGTACAGCCTGGCCGACCTGGTCCGCGAGCTGTTCGGCCCCTCTCGCGAGCAGCACTCGGGCATCCGCGGGACGACGCTGTTCCCGTACGCCGGTTCCGACGCAGCCGAAATGATCGGCCCCTACTTCCTGGCCGCCCAGCAGGCGACCGCCACGGTACTGGCCGGCTGCACCTCCGCCAAGCCCGACCTCAACGACCTGACCTCCCGCTACCTCACACCCAAGTGGGGGTCGCTGCACTGGTTCACCCCGCACTACGACCGCCACTTCCGGCCCTACCGCAACGAAGAGGTACGGGTCCTGGAGATCGGCATTGGCGGCTACAAGCACCCCGAGTGGGGCGGCGGCTCCCTGCGTATGTGGAAGCACTACTTCCACCGCGGGCTGATCCACGGCCTCGACATCGTCGACAAGTCGCACGCCGACGAGCAGCGCATCACCACGGTCATCGGCGACCAGAACGACTCGGACTGCCTCGCGGAGATCGCCGCGAAGTACGGCCCCTTCGACATAGTGATCGACGACGGCAGCCACATCAACGAGCACGTCCGCACCTCGTTCCACGCCCTGTTCCCGCACGTGCGCAACGGCGGTCTGTACGTCATCGAGGACCTGTGGACCGCTTACTGGCCCGGCTTCGGCGGCAACGAGGACCCCGAGCGGAGCGGCGCGACCAGCCTCGGCCTGGTGAAGTCCCTCATCGACAGCCTCCAGCACGAGGAACTGCCGCCCGAACAGGGCCGCACAGTCGGCTACGCGGACCGGCACGTGACGGGTCTGCACGTCTACCACAACCTCGCCTTCATCGAGAAGGGCACCAACGCCGAGGGGGGCATCCCGCCTTGGATCCCCCGCGACTTCGACTCCCTGGTGGCGGCCTCCTCCGGGGGCGCCGCATGACTCCGCGGACCGCCCCGGACCCGTACTCGTCCCTGGTCCCGCCTCACGTCCTCCGTACCGCCCCCGGGCATCGCACCGGACGCACGCCCGGGAGGGCCGTATGCGCATAGCACTGCTCACCATGGGCTCGCGCGGCGACGTCCAACCCTTCGTCGCCCTGGGCAGCGGTCTGCGCGACCGAGGGCACCAGGTGGTGCTCGGCGCGCCCGAGGCCCTGCGTCCCCTCGTCCAGCGGGCGGGCCTGGAGCACCGCACCACCCCGGGCGACCCGGACGGCTTCTTCACGATGCCGGAGGTGGTGGAGGCCCTGCGCCGGGAACCGTCGATGAGGAACCTGATCAAGGCCCTCCCGAACGCACCCGAGGGCTACGACCAGCAGGTGCTCGACGACATCGAGACCGCCGCGGAGGGTGTGGACCTCGTCGTGCACTCGCCGCTGACCGTCGCGGCGGCGTTCGGCACCTCGCGAACACCGTGGCTTTCCGCCTGCTGGTGGCCCGACACGCAGACCACCGCGTTCCCCGCGATCGAGTCCGGCCAGCGCGCGATGGGCCCCCTCGCCCCGCTCTACCATCACTTCACCCACGTACGGGCCGCCACAGAGGACTGGAGGTGGCGGGGCCCCGAGATCGACGAGTACCGTACGCGACGCGGCCTGCAGCCGTTCGGCGCTGACTCACCCCTGCGCCGCCTGGGCCACGACCAGCCCCACCTCTATCCGTTCAGCCCGAGCGTGCTGCCGAAGCCGGCCGACTGGCCCGCGGACTGCCATGTCACCGGGTACTGGTTCTGGGACGAGCCGGGCTGGGAGCCGCCCGCAGGGCTGGAGGCCTTCCTGGCCGACGGCGCGCCGCCGGTGGCCCTCACACTCGGCAGTACCTGGCCGGTCCACCGGCAGGAGGCCACCCTGGAATATGCGATAACCGCGGCACGCGGCGTCGGCCGCCGCCTCGTCGTGGTCGGCGGCCCGGACGGGATGCTGCCCGACGACGTCTTCCGGCTCGACGGTGCGGACTACTCCTGGCTGTTCCCCAGGACCGCCGCGGTGATCCACCACGGCGGGTTCGGCACCACGGCCGAGGTCCTGCGCGCGGGTGTGCCCCACGTCGTCGTGCCGGTGTTCGCGGACCACCCCTTCTGGGCGGCCCGGCTGCACCGGGCGGGACTGGCCGGCCCGCCGGTGCCCATGCGCCGGATGAACCGCCGGGAACTCGTCGCGAGCGTGCGGGAGGCGGTGGCCGACCCGGCCGTGGCAGCACGGGCCCGACGGCTTGGAGAGGCGGTGGCGGCCGAACGTGGGGTCGACACCGCGTGCGACGCCATCGAAGCGTGGGCCACGGCCAAGGGGGTCGCGGCAGCCACCGGCTGAGCACCTGCCAAGGGTCGAGGCGGTCGCGGGCCGAGCCCCCGGCCGCCTCTCCCGTTCCCGGCAAGGGCCGGCCCGCCGGGAACGCGGGAGCCGGATCAGGCCAGCGGCCGGTACGCGGTCAGGGTGACCGCCAGCGTCACGTCGCAGGGCTCCGGCAGCCGGGCGATGCGCTGCTCCAGCTGGTCACCTTCCTGGTGCCAGGCGTTCGGGCCCATTCTCACCAGCTGCGACAGCGCCTTGTGGTCCAGCGCCATGGTGCACCGCACCCGCTCCCTGGCGACCTCCGTGAAGTGCGCGGCGAACCGGTCGGCCAGCCGCTCCTCCTTCTGCTCGCCCACCCGCAGCAGCCCCAGCGCGTCCACCAGCTCGCCCAGGTGGTCGGACTGCGGCGTGACCACCAGGAGTACGCCCTCCGGGCGCAGGATCCGCCGCAGTTCGGCCGGGTTGCGCGGGGCGAAGACGTTGAGCACCACCGAGGCGGCCCGGTCGCCGAACGGCAGGCCGTCCCAGGCGTCGGCCACCACCGCGCTGATACGAAGGTGCGCCCGCGCGGCGCGACGGGTGGCGAACTTGGAGATGTCGAGCAGGACACCCTCGGCGTCCGCGAACTCCGACATCACGCGCGCGTGGTAGTAGCCCGTACCGCCACCGATGTCGACGACGCAGCCGGCGCCCCCGCCCTCGGGCGCGGTCTCGCGGGCCAGCGCGGCCAGGGACCCGGCGATCGGCGCGTAGTGGCCTGCGGCGAGGAAGTCGTCGCGGGTCGCGACCATCTCCGCAGTGTCCGCGTGGAACTTGGGCGCCCCGCGCAGCAGGTTCACGTACCCCTGCCTGGCCACGTCGAAGCTGTGCCCCGAGCCGCAGCGCAGTGCGCTGCCGTCCCTGGTCATGGTGTCGGAACAGTGGGGACAACGAAGGTGCCGCACCGCCTCATCTCGCATGGTGTCCCCTGGTGCCGCTCCGGTCCTGACAAGGACCCAGCTTATGCAACGCGGCGCGGGAGGCCGCCCCGGCCCGTGCGGCGGGCGGGCCGGTCAGTACCACGTGTGCGCACACGCCACCAGGGTGCGCAGTTCGATGTTGAGGTAATTGCCGTGCGCCAGCAGGCCGGTGAGCTGGGCGAGCGACAGCCAGGCGAAGTCCTCCGGAGCGTCTTCGGGAAAGTCCGGCGGGACCTCCACGATCACGTAGCGGTTCTGTGCGTGGAAGAAGCGCCCGCCCTCCTCGGACTGGACGCTGTCGTGGCGCAGCTGCCCGGCCGACGCGGACAGCACCTGATCCAGGTACGGCGGCCGGGGCGGCGACTCCGGGCCGGTGTGCTCCGCCGGCCGGCACTGGACCGTCGGGGCCAGCTCGGCGACGTTCAGGTGCCCGACGTCCACCCGTGCCTGTACGAGCGCGTGCAGCACGCCGTCGACGGGCTTGACCAGCAGGGCCATCAGCCCCGGCACCTGCGGCTCGATGAGCGGTTGCGTCCAGGAGGTGACCTCCCGGCTGCTCGCGCCGACCTCGGCGGCCATGACGCGGAAGTGCCGCCCGCTCTCGTGCGCGATCTCGTGCGGCGTGCGGTACCAGCCGTCCGCCTGCACCGAGTTGAGCGGCACCCGGTTCTGCACCAGTTCCCGGAGGGCGCGCACACCGCTCAACCACGTGAGGATCTCGGCGGCACCGTGCCGCGCCTCGCCCGGCGTACCGAAGATGGAGCGCAGCACGGGTGACGTGGCGCCCGTGTCGGCCCCCGCCGTGGGCAGGCAGGCCAGGATGGACCGTGCGTCCATGTTGACCATGTTGTCCCGCGTCAGCAGCCTGCGGATCTGCCCCAGGGTCAGCCAGCGGAAGTCCTCGCCGATGTCGAGGCGGTCGTCGGCCGCCAGCTCGACGATCATGTTCCGGTTGCGCTTGGCCAGGAACCAGTCCGCCTGCTCCGACTGGACCGAGTCCACCAGGACCCGCCCCCGCCCCGCCCCCATGAACAGTTCCAGGAACCGGATGTCGCGCCCCCGGTGCACTCCGGTGAAGTTGCTGCGGGTCGCCTGCACGGTCGGCGACACCTGAAGGACGTTGACGTTGCCGGGCTCCATCTTGGCCTGCATCAGAAAGTGCAGCACCCCGTCGATCTCCCGCGCCACGATGCCGAGCAGCCCCACCTCCGGCTGCACGATGATGGGCTGCGTCCAGCCCCGTTCGGGCAGCCGGTCGGTGCGGACGTGCAGTCCCTCCACGGAGAAGAAGCGACCCGACTCGTGCCGCAGGTTCCCCGTACCGGGTTGGAAGCTCCAGCCGCGCAGCGCGTCGAAGGGGATGCGGGACACCTCGAAGCGCCCGGCCCGGAGGCGCTCGGCCAGCCAGCCGGAGATGCCGTCGTACGGCGTGACCGGGCTGTCGGGGGTCCGCGCGGAGATCAGCACCCGGCGCGCCGTGTCCACCGGGTCACCGAGTGGCGCGGCACTCGTACGGCGTGGTGCGGGCGCGGGAGGGGTCGGGGAGGTGCGTGGCGTGGCGCGGGCGGGTGCCGCCCCGGTGGCCGGGCCGGCCAGCGCGCGCCCGATGGTGCGGCACACCTCGTCGGTGCGGTCGTTCAGATAGAAGTGGCCGCCGGGGAAGCTGTGCAGGGCGAAGGGGCCCGTGGTCAGGTCCCGCCAGGCGTTCGCCTCCTCCGGCGGGACGTTGGGGTCCTGGGCCCCGGTGAGCACCGTGACGGGACAGTCCAGCACGGGACCGGGCACGTACTGGTAGGTGCCCGCCGCACGGTAGTCGTTGCGGATCGCCGGCAGGGCCAGCCGCAGCAGCTCCTCGTCCTGGAGGATGGCGTCGTCGGTGCCCTGCAGCTTGGCGATCTCCGCTATCAGATCGTCGTCGTCCAGGAGGTGCGCGACGTCCCGCCGGTTCACCGTCGGCGCGCGGCGGCCCGACACCAGCAGGTGGACGGGGGACGCCCGGCCCGCGCCGCGGAGCCTGCGCGCGACCTCGTACGCCACGGTCGCCCCCATGCTGTGCCCGAACAGGGCGAGCGGACGGTCGGCCCGGCGCAGGAGGTACGGGACGATCTGGTCCACCAGCTCCGGTACGGACGGGACGAACGGTTCGTGGCGGCGTTCCTGGCGGCCCGGGTACTGCACCGCCAGTGCCTCCACCGTCCCGCCCAGGCCACGGGCCAGGGAGACGAAGGAGGTCGCTGCCCCGCCGGCGTGCGGGAAGCACACCAGACGCAGTTCCGGATCCGCCACCGGGCGGTACCGGCGGAGCCACAGATCCTCGTCCTGGTCTGCGGCCGAAAACCGGCCTCCGGGTACGGGCGGTACGGAACGGGTACTCACGGCGGATGCAGCTCCTCGCGGTAGGTGGACCGCAGTTCGGGACGGCGCGTCGGGTTCTGGCCCGCAGCGCAGCGGGGCGGTGCGGGAGGCGGGGCGGCCCGGGGCCGGGTCGGGGAACCGGGGGCCGGCGGTGTTCCGGGCCGACGGGTGCGGTCAGTCGGGGCGCCGGGCTTCCTGCGAGGCCTTCTTCAGCGGCTCCCACCAGGAGCGGTTCTCCTCGTACCAGCGCACCGTGTCCGCAAGCCCCGTCGTGAAGTCCGCGCGTGGGGCGTAGCCCAGCTCGTCCGCGATCTTGCGGGTGTCCAGCGCGTACCGCAGGTCGTGTCCCGGCCGGTCGGTGACATGGCGCACGGACGAGGCGTCGGCGCCGCACAGCCGGAGCAGCCGTTCGGTCAGCTCCCAGTTGGTCAGCTCCGTACCGCCGCCGATGTGGTACACCTCGCCCGGCCGCCCGAGGGCCGCCGCCAGGCTGATCCCCCGGCAGTGGTCGTCCACGTGCAGCCAGTCCCGGCGGTTGCCGCCGTTGCTGTACAGCGGCACCGTCAGGCCGTCCAGCAGGTTCGTGGCGAAGAGCGGTACGACCTTCTCGGGGTGTTGGTAGGGACCGTAGTTGTTGGAGCAGCGGGTGACGACGACCGGCAGCCCGTACGTGCGGTGGTAGGCCAGTGCCAGGAGGTCCGAGGCGGCCTTCGAGGCGGCGTAGGGGGAGTTCGGCGCCAGCGGCTGGTCCTCGCGCCACGACCCCTCGGCGATCGAGCCGTACACCTCGTCCGTGGACACGTGCAGGAACCGCCCGACCCGCGCCTCCAGCGCGGTCTGCAGGAGGATCTGCGTCCCCTGGACGTTCGTCTCGACGAACGCCGACGCGTCGGCGATGGAGCGGTCCACGTGTGACTCCGCCGCGAAGTGGACCACGACGTCCGCCCCGCGCACGACCCGGGCCATCGCCTGGGCGTCCCTGATGTCGGCGTGCACGAACTCCAGCGACGGGTGGTCCGCGACTGAGTCCAGGTTGGCCAGGTTGCCGGCGTAGGTCAGCTTGTCGACCACCACCGTGTGCGCCCCGGCCAGCTCCGGATACGCACCGGTCAGCAGTTGTCTGACGAAGTGCGAGCCGATGAAGCCGGCACCTCCGGTGACCAGCACGCGCATGGGAACAGACCTTTCTGCCACGGGTTTCTGTCACGGATTTCCTGGGACGGCTACGCGGCCGGGCCGGACATGAGGGTCTCCGCCACGTTCAGCAGGTACCCGCCGTAGCTGGAGCTCTCCAGCTCGCGGCCGAGTTCGAGGCACTGCTGGGGGCTGATGTATCCCATCCGCAGGGCGATCTCCTCGATGCAGGAGATCCGCACGCCCTGCCGCTGCTCCAGGAGTTCTACGTACTGCCCCGCCTGGAGCAGCGAGCTGTGCGTGCCCATGTCCAGCCAGGCGAAGCCGCGTCCCAGTTCCGTCATGCGGGCGCGGCCCTGCGCCAGGTACACCTTGTTGACGTCGGTGATCTCCAGCTCGCCCCGCGCGGACGGGGTGAGCCGCCGGGCGATGTCCACCACGCCGTTGTCGTAGAAGTACAGCCCTGTCACCGCCAGATGAGAACGGGGCTTCTCCGGCTTCTCCTCCAGGGAGACCAGCCGGCCCTCGGCGTCGATCTCCCCGACGCCGTAGCGCCGGGGGTCCTTCACGGGGTAGCCGAACAGCTCGCAGCCGTCCAGCCGCGCCGCCGTGTCGGCGAGCACGGACGAGAACCCCGGCCCGTGGAAGACGTTGTCGCCCAGGATGAGCGCCACCGGACTGTCACCGATGTGCTCCTCACCGATGAGGAACGCCTCGGCGATGCCCCGGGGCTCCTCCTGCTCGGCGTAGTCGACGCGGATCCCGATGCGGCTGCCGTCGCCCAGCAGCGAGCGGAACATCTCCAGATGCGTCTTCGAGGTGATGATCTGGATGTCCCGGATCCCCGCCAGCATGAGGACCGAGAGCGGGTAGTAGATCATGGGCTTGTCGTAGACCGGCAGCAACTGCTTGGACAGCGCTCCGGTCAGGGGGCGCAGGCGCGTGCCGTTGCCGCCTGCCAGGATGATGCCCTTCAAGGGCCGGCGGTCCGCAAGAGTCTTCGTCATGGAGGAGCCGCCCGGGTCAGGAGCGCGTTATCCGAACGGGAAGGTGACGCGCGGTGAGCTGATCCGCGTCGTAGAACTCCACCCGGTCGTGGTCGATGTGGTAACTGGTGAATTCGTCCAGGGCGAGGTCGAGGAACACCTTGGCCTCCTGCCGGGCGAGGAAAGCCCCCAGGCAGTGGTGGATGCCGTGCCCGAACGCCATGTGTTTGTTGGCGCTCCGGCGTATGTCGAACCGGTCCGGGTCCGGAAAGTGGTCCGCGTCCCGGTTGGCCGAGGCACTCCAGGCAATCACCATCTGATGGGCTTTCATGGGGTGCCCGAGGATATCCGTGTCCTCCGTCAGCAACCGGAAGATGTTGTTGAAAGGACTGCGGTAACGCAGTGTCTCCTCAATTGCTCCGGGAATCAGCGAACGGTCGGCCCGCAATTCCCTCAGAGCTTCTGGATGCTCGTCCAGCACCAGGAAAAGGTTCCCGAGCAGAGTGGCGCTCGAAATGTGGCCCGCGGTGAGCAGTAACGCCACGATGTTGACGATCTGTTCGTCCGTCAGCCGCTGCCCGTCGGCCTCCGCCTCGACGAGCCCGCTCATCAGGTCGTCGGCCGGTGCGGCCCGCTTCTTCGCGATGTGCGCGTACAGGTACTCCGACCACTCCTTGATGGCCGGCCCCATCGTCTCCGCGAAGTCGTCGGGCAGATTGGGGTACTGCAGCCCCTCGTTGTTGAGGATGACGTCCACCCACTCGCGGAACAGATCCCGGTCCTCGGCGGGGATGCCCAGCAGTTCCGCGATGACGATCACCGGCAGCGGATACGCGAGGTCGGCCACCACGTCCACCCGGTCCCGGTCCCGCAGACCGGCCAGCAACTCGCGCCCGATGGCCGAGGTACGCGACTCCAGCCGGGCGATGCGCCGCGGCGTGAACGCCTGCGAGACCAGCTTGCGCAGCGGCCCGTGCCGGGGCGGGTCGATGCCGCCGAAGGTACCGGGGCCCATGAGGAGGGCCAGCTCCTCGGGCACGGGGAACACTGGTGAGAAGTCCGACGAAAACAGCTGGGGGTGGGTGGAAACGGTGAGGTAGTCCTCGTAGCGGAAGACCTGCCACGCCTGCCGGGACTCGTCCCAGAACACCGGTGCTTCCGACCGGCCGCGGGCGAACCACTCCAGCAGTTGCCGCGCGTCGGCGTCCGCCGGCTGGGCCAGCGACTGGACGGGCGGCTCCGGTTCCGTACCGGTTGAGGTGTCCCTGGTCTGCGTCGTCATCTCGACTCTCTCGTGGGGGCGGTATCCGTTCCACTGGTCCCGGAAACCGGTTCAGTACCCTTTGTCGTGTCGCCAGCCGTTCGGTCATTGCTGAATTGAGGCTTTGCTGCGTGAATGCCGTGCGTCGCGTGAACGTTTGCGTCGCATGAATGTCCTGCGCTGCGTGAATGCCTTGCAATGCCGGGCGATGCCGTGCAATGTCGAGAAAGCTAGACTGCGGCCTTCCGTGACCGCAAGACGGGACCTGACATAGTGCCCGGGTCGCTTTCCGGGCAGGTGGATACGGCCGGATACGGGGCCGCCGCAGCGACGCGGGTGACCTGACACAGTTGCCCGACAGATTCCGTTCAGCGTTCCGGACGGGGGTTGACTGACAGAACTGACAGTCAGCAACGACAGCCGGCCCGGTGCCTCTCGCTCTTTTCCCCGCTCCTTGTCTGCTGCCCCTCCTTCGATCCTTCGAGCGGACTCCGGCACATCGCGCCCCTCGCTATGACTTTGGCTACGGAGATTTGATGAACGCGGAATTCGGTGTAAAGCGCAACGGCGACGACAGCGACGAAACGGGCCGGCGCGACTCGGGTTCCGCCCCCAGGGGATCGGCCCTCGGGTCGGCCAGGGGTGACGCGGACGCGGGTTCCGGGTGGGGAACGGGTGCCGCGGACGCGGGTTCCGGGTCGGCCAAGGGTGACGCGGGTGCGGGCTGTGGCACCGACATCGCCGTCGTCGGGATGTCGTGCCGTCTGCCCGGTGCCGGCACGGTGGACGAGTTCTGGGACCTGCTGCGCGCCGGACGCAATCAGGTCACCCGCTGTCCGGACGGCACCCGGCGGGCGGCCCTGGCCGACCACGCGGGCTTCGACGCCGCGTTCTTCGACATGTCTCCCCACCAGGCCGCCGCCACGGACCCGCAACACCGTCTTCTGCTCGAACTCGGCTGGGAGGCATTGGAGAGCGCGGGCGTCGCCCCCGGACGGCTCGCCGGGTCCGACACCGGCGTCTTCGTCGGTATCGCGTCCGACGACTACGCGGACCTCGTGCGCCGCGCCGGCACGGAATCCGGCGCGCACACCGCGACCGGCCTGCACCGGGCCCTCGCACCCAACCGGCTGTCCTACTTTCTTGGCCTGCGCGGTCCCAGCATCGCGGTGGACACCGCCCAGTCGTCCTCGCTCGTGGCCGTGCACCTCGCCTGCGAAGGCCTGCGCCGGGGGGAGAGTTCGCTCGCCGTCGTCGCCGGTGTGCACCTCGTCATGGCGGACGGGAGCACCGCAGCCATGGAGAAGATGGGCGCGCTCTCCCCGGACGGGCAGTGCCACACCTTCGACGCCCGGGCCAACGGGTACGTCAGGGGCGAGGGAGGGGCCGCCCTCGTACTGAAGCCGCTGCACAGGGCTCTAGCGGACGGCGACCGCGTCCACTGCGTCATCAAGGGCGGCGCGGTCAACAACGACGGTGGCGGCGACAGCCTCACCTCACCGCACCGCCAGGCCCAGGAGGAACTGCTCCACGCCGCGTACACCCGCAGCGGGACGAGCCCCGAGCGCGTCCGGTACGTCGAGCTACACGGAACCGGCACCCGGGCCGGCGACCCGGTGGAAGCCGCAGCCCTGGGCTCCGTCCTGGGCGCGGCCCGTGCCGAGGCCGGTGCCGCCCCGCTCGCGGTGGGATCGGTCAAGACGAACGTGGGACATCTGGAGGGCGCCGCCGGCATCGTCGGCCTGCTCAAGGCCGCCCTGTGCGTACGGGAGGGAATGCTGCCCCCCAGCCTCAACTACCGCACGCCTCACCCGGACATCCCCCTGGATCAGCTGCACTTGGACGTGCAGACGGCCCTGGAGCCCTGGGCCGAAGAGCCCGGCAGGCGCCGCGCGGCCGGCGTGTCGGCCTTCGGCATGGGCGGAACGAACGCGCATGTGGTGCTGGAGCAGGCGCCGCTACCGAAGTCGGGGTCGATGCCGGGGCCGATGCCTGAGTCCGTCAGGGCCCCGGTGCCGGTGGTGGTGTCGGGTGTGTCGGTGGGTGCGGTGGAGGCGGGGCTGGAGCGCTTGGCCGCACTGGTGCACTCCGACGATCAGTTGGG
>NZ_JBEXNQ010000039.1:0-55010 GCF_040611155.1 Streptomyces sp. NPDC002994 | reverse complement strand
GCGCAGCGCAATCGCCGCAGGCGACGCGACGCAGGAGCGCCCTTGAGGGGCGGGCCTCCGCCGCCACACTTACATGTGGCGGCCCCCATCGCAGAAGCGACCAACGCCCCAGGGCCGCCAACGCCCGCCCGGTGTGTTCAGCCGAAGCGGGGGCGCCGGAGGGCGGTGCTTCTGCTCCGCAGCTATCCCGACCCGGGACCATCCAGCCCAACAAGCCCACCCAGCCCACCCAGCCCACCCGGCCCATCCCTCCCACCCGCACCACTTCCGCGAAATTTCCGTTGCCGCGGGAACCTGTGGCGCACCGGTTCCGTCCAACCGGCGTACTGCCGGTGAGTCTCCGCACAGCGGTGTCGGCACTCGCTGCTGGCTGCGATCGCCGACTCCCCTCTCCAGCCGCCTGCGGCCGGCAGCACAGCCGCCACTGGTGCGCCCCCCTCCGAATGCGCCAGTGGCGGCCCCCTTTGCGGGGGGTCCTCGCTCCTATGTGCTGCCACACCCTTGACCTGGCAGTTACTTTCCGGATATCCGTGACTCCTTGGAAGTTTCCTTCAACTCCCTTGTCGGGTACGGCCGTAAGGAGCTCACGTGGACCACCACCGCACCTCCGCCTCCACCTCCAGACGCACCCTGCTCACCGCGACCGCCGCCGCAGTGGCCGCGACCGCCATCAGCTCCACTCCCGCCGCCGCCTCGGACACCGCCACAGGCACAGGCACAGGCACAGGCACAGGCACAGGCACAGCCTCAGGTGACGAGTCCGTCAGGGGCGTTGGGCGGGAACGGCTCAAGCGCCTCATCTCCCGGATGAGCCTCGAAGAGAAGGTCGGCCAGCTCTTCGTGATGCGGGCGTACGGGCACTCCGCGACCGAGCCCGACCAGGTCGACATCGATCTGAATCTCAAGGAGATGGGAGTCAGGACCGCCGCCGAACTCGTGGCGAAGTACCACGTCGGCGGCATCATCTACTTCGCCTGGGCGCACAACACCCGCGACCCTCACCAGATCGCCGATCTGTCGAACGGCATCCAGCGGGCCGGGCTCGCCCAGGACACCCCCGTCCCCCTCCTCATCTCCACCGACCAGGAGCACGGCATCGTCGCCCGCGTCGGCAAGCCCGCGACCCTCGTGCCGGGCGCGATGGCGCTAGGGGCCGGCGGGTCGCGTTCCGACGCGCGCAAGGCGGCGCAGATCGCGGGGGCCGAGCTCGCGGCCATGGGCATCGTGCAGAACTACGCGCCCGTCGCGGACGTCAACGTCAACCCGGCCAACCCCGTCATCGGCGTACGGTCCTTCGGAGCCGATCCGCAGGCCGTCGCCGGGATGGTTGCCGCGCAGGTCAAGGGGTATCAGGGCGCCGGGATCGCCGCCACCTCCAAGCACTTCCCGGGGCACGGCGACACCAAGGACGACAGCCACTACTCCCTCCCGACGATCCATCACACCGCCGAGCAGTGGGAGGAGCTGGACGCGCCGCCGTTCCGGGCCGCCATCGCCGCCGGCATCGACTCGATCATGACCGCGCATATCGTCGTACCGGCTCTCGATCCGGCCAAGGACCCGGCGACGCTCTCCAAGCCGATCCTGACCGGTGTTCTGCGCGAGCGCCTCGGCTACGACGGAGTCGTCGTGACCGACTCCCTCGCCATGGCGGGCGTACGCCAGAAGTACGGCGACGACCGGGTGCCCGTCCTCGCGCTCCTCGCCGGCTGCGACCAGCTGCTGAACCCGCCGGACCTGCCCGTCGCCTGGAACGCCGTCCTCAAGGCCGTCAAGGACGGCGAACTGAGCATGGCGCGAGTCGAGGAATCGATCCTGCGGATCCTGCTGCTCAAGGCCAAGCTCGGGCTGTTCCGCGACCCCTATGTCTCACACAAGGATGTGGACAGGACCGTGGGCGCGCGGGCTCACATCGACGCGGCCGACCGGATCGCCGAGGGGACCACCACCCTGCTCGCCAATGACAGCGGGCTGCTGCCGCTCAGCCGTCGTACGCACCGCAATGTGCTGGTGGTCGGCGCCGACCCCGCGTCCCCCACCGCGACCACCGGGCCGCCCACCACCGTCATCGCCAAAGCCCTGACCGAACTCGGCTTCACCGCCACGGCCCTGTCCACCGGGATCACCCCGACCCAGGCGAAGATCAAGGAAGCGGTCACCGCGGCCAAGGGCAAGGACGTGGTCGTGGTGGGGACGTACAACGTCTCCGCCACCAGTCCCCAGCGCACGCTCGTCCGCGAGCTGGCCGCGACCGGGGTGCCCGTCGTCGCCCTCGCCATCCGCAATCCGTACGACATCGCCCAGCTCGTCGGGACGGGGTTCGGCGCGAGCGTCGCCGCGTACTCCTGGACCGATGTCGAACTGCGCGCGGCCGTACGGGCCATCGCCGGCCATAGCGTGCCCGGAGGGAAGCTGCCCGTTCCGATACAGCGTGCGGACGATCCGGCGAAGGTGCTGTATCCGGTCGGGCACGGACTGACGTACTAGCGGACGTACGTATCCGGCGTACGCCGCCGTACGCCGGACCACCGCCGCACCACCGCCCCACCACCCCCCAAGTGGCGCAAAGCCCCCCGCGCGTCTGGCGTGCGCCCGCTCCAGCGGGTCACGCTGGGTGGACGTACCGGGGGGGTTCTGCATGCGTCGACGTCGCAGGGATCGGTTCAGGGGGGTGGCGTGCGCGCCGCTGCTGCTCGTCATCGCCGGCATGGTGGTCGCTTCGGCGCTGACTGGGTGCCAGCAGCCGTCATCCGGTCAGGGCGACGTGTCCGACAACAGCCTCGTCGGCACGGTCACACCATCGGGTTACGGCGCCACCTTCCTCGGTGTCGGGGAATGCAGCTCGCGCGGGCGCGACTTCCGTGAGGTGTCCTGCGCGAGCGAGAAGGCTGCGGCCCGGGTGCTGGCCCGGCACGAGGGGCCTCATGCCGAGGGGCCGGCCTGCCCGGCCCGTACGGACTTCGTGCTGCACATCTCGGAAAGTCTGTCGGAGAGCCGGTCCTCGTTCGATGAAGACGGCGACGGGGCCGTGCCGCGCGGGTTCGCGTGCATGCGCAATCTGGAGCAGCCACATCCGGGCGATCCGGGGAATGGGGGCGGGCCACGGACGGTCGTCGGGGACTGTGTCTACACGGCGCGCAAGGGGCAGGTGAAGGAGACGCCCTGCGACGGGTCGGGCGAGATGGCCCCGGAGTTCGAGGTGGTGGCCGCCGTGCAGCGCCGTGCGCAGTGCCCGTCGGCGACGGCGTTGTACGTCCAGCTGGGCGGGGAGAAGGCGGTGGGCTGCGCCCGCCGGGTGTGAAACCACGGCGGGCGCAGCCCGTTCGAGCGTTGCGTTGCGTTGTTGCGGTGCGTTGCGTTGCGTTGCGTTACGGGCGCAGCGTCTGCCTCTGCTCCACGTCGCGCTTGTCCAGCTTCGCGTCGTACCGTGCCAGCGGCTTGGCCTTCGCCGGGTCCGCCTGGACGGCGGCCGGGGCCACGCCCGCCCATTCGAGGATCGCGGCGGTCGCCTTCGCCTTCTCGGCGGGGGCGAGGCCCGCGACGTTGGCGCCGTGGTTGGCGCCGGGCGCGGTGTAGACGTACGAGTCGCGCGCGCCCTTGCCGAGGCGGAAGGGTTCGGCGCTCCACGGGTCGTTCTGGCCGTTCACGAACAGCATCCGCGTGGCGTTGTGCCGCACCCAGCTGTCCACGTCCCGCATCGCGCGCGGGTTGAACTTCATCGGGATGTCGCGCGGCACGTAGACACGCGGCTGGAAGAAGTCCGGGCCGTACTTCATGAGGCCTTCGAGGTGCGGGTACTTGATCTGCGGCGCGCCCAGCTGGGTGCCCGCCTGGTAGTAGTACGGCGTGTACGTCGCCAGGCTGTCGTCGCTGTAGGCGGCGAACCCGGAGATCGCGTCGACGTAGTCGTAGATGACCTGGTCGGAGGAGTCCGCGGCGGGCACGTCCGCGCAGTCGCTGGCCTTGCTGTACTGCCAGAAGGCCCACACGAAGTCGAGGACCGTGGACTCGTACGCCTTGTCCAGGCTGCCGACGGTGTTGAAGGTGGCGTTGTTGGCGTCCGCCCACTCCTTGACCTTGGCGCTCAGCGGACCGCGCCGCTCAAGTGCCTCGCGCTGTACGGCGTTGAGCGCGTCGCGGCACTCCTTGGTGCCGACGCCCTGGAAGAAGCGGTCGTACGCCGCGTCCTCCTTGTTCACCACGTCGTTGGGGGCGACGTACGCGACGACGCCGTCCATGTCGCGCGGGTAGAAGCGCTCGTAGTACGTCGCGGTCATGCCGCCCTTGGAGCCACCGGTCGAGATCCACTTCTTGGAGTAGATCTTCTTCAGGTCGGTGAAGATGCGGTGCTGGTCACTCGCGGCCTGCTTGATGTCGAGCTTCGACCAGTCGGCGGGATCCGCCGGGCGGGACGGTGTGAAGAAGCGGTACTCCATCGAGACCTGGTTGCCGTCGACGATCGTCGTCGGCTCACTGCGGCGCGGGGTTGTCGAGACGTTGTAACCGCTGGTGAAGAAGACCGTCGGGCGGTTGGTGTCCTTGTGCAGCAGGGTGACGCGCTGCTTGAAGGTGCCCTTGGACGGGTTCCGGTGGTCGACCGGCTGGGTGTAGTTCAGTACGAAATAGCGATAGCCGGTGTACGGCTTCTCCTCAACCAGGCTCATGCCCGGTATCGCGAGTATTCGCTCCTTGATGTCCTGCTCCGGCTCTGCGGTGGTGACCGCCCCGGCCGGTGCGCTGCCGAGTCCTACGGTGCCTATGAGCACCGCGAACGACAGCAGCATGCTGCGCGCCTTGCGCATTCGCCCTCCCCTGTTCAGTCACAGACGACGGGGCGAACCTAGCCGGGCAACTCCCGTACCACCAGCCTCAGCAGAGAATCCAGCCGGTCGATGCGTTCCGCGCACCGACCGAACCATGCGCCCGCACACAGCGGTTGAGGGCGTAGACCGTCACCGGTCCGGCGCGGTGGGTGAAGCGGCCGCTGTCCCTGGCGGTGCGGCTGCCGCGCGCCTGGATGGTGACCGTCATGGTCTGCCGTACGCCGGGGCGCTTGGAGACGGTGATGGCGCAGGCGTAGCGGCGGCTCTTGTAGATGCGCAGTTCTCCGGTGGCGAAGGCGACCGTCTTCACTTTCCGGCCGGAACAGGCAGATCCGGCAGACGCCGCCTCGGCACTTCCGGTGCCGGGGCTCGCGAGAGTCAGTCCCGCCGCCGCGATCACGATGGCAAGTCCGTACATCAGGTGTTTTCTCATCGCCCCACCCGCCACAGCGAACACACGTGTCCCCTTCCCCCACATGAGCGTACGTGCGTACGGACGCTCGGGAAACACGGCGCGGTTGCGGGACTTCCGCGCAAAGGTTCGACGGGTTGGGACAACCGAATCCTCCGGGATCAGGAGTCTCAGCCGCGGCTGAGGACGAGCACCAGGAACATCCCCTCCATGGCGAGTTGGGTCCACAGCGCCGCGCGGCGAATCCGCTCGGCACCTGCCATGCGCGACGGTATGAAGAGGGCGGTGCAGCACGCCACCAGCGCGGCGACGAGCGCCGCCACGAACGCCCAGCCGGGCGGCGAGGCGCCGCACGCGTCGCCCCCGTACTTGAGGCAGCGCCCGCCCTGTTCGGTGGAGACGGAAGCCACCCAGGCCACCACGGCGCCGGGAAGCAGCAGCACGGCCGCGAACACGGAGGCCATGCGCAGGCGGACGGCGGTTCGGGAGGCGGGCGGGGGCGTGCTGACGTCGCGCATCCAGCCGGCGTGGTCGACCTTGTTCATGCCCCCGATCAAAGCGGAGCCGGCCCCGCTGAGGGACCGGCTCCGCTACTCATCTTCCGCACGGAACATACTCAGACGGCCGCCGGCTCGTCCTCGCCCACGAACGTGCGCCACAGTCGGGCGTACGTCCCCTCCAGGGCCAGCAGTTCGTCGTGTGTGCCGTCCTCGACGACCCGGCCGTGGTCCATGACCACGACCCGGTCCGCGCGCGCCGCCGTCGTCAGGCGGTGGGCGACGACCAGCGTGGTACGGCGGCCGGTGAGGCGGTCCGTGGCCTGGTTGACCTGGGCCTCGGTCGCCAGGTCCAGGGCCGCGGTCGCCTCGTCGAGCAGCAGGACGTCGGGGTCGACGAGTTCGGCGCGGGCGAGCGCGATGAGCTGGCGCTGGCCGGCGGAGAGGTTGCGGCCGCGCTCGGCGACCTCGTGCAGGTAGCCGCCGTCGAGCGTCGCGATCATGTCGTGCGCGCCGACCGCCCGGGCCGCCGCCTCCACCTCGGCGTCAGTGGCGTCGTGCCGGCCGTAGGCGATGGCGTCGCGGACCGTGCCGGCGAAGAGGTACGCCTCCTGCGGTACGACGCCGAGGCGGTGCCGGTACGCCGTGATGTCGAGGTCGCGCAGGTCGGTGCCGTCGGCGGTGATCCGCCCGGAGGTCGGGTCGTAGAAGCGGGCGACGAGCTTGACGACGGTGGACTTGCCCGCGCCGGTCTCGCCGACGAAGGCGACGGTCTGGCCGGCCGGAATCCGCAGATCGATCCCGCTGAGCGCCTCTTCCTCATCGCCGTACTGGAAGCGCACGTCCTCGAAGGCGATCTCGCCGCGCAGCGACGGGACTTCCTTCGGCCGCTCGGCCGCGGCGGTCGAGGTGGGCTCCTGGAGCAGTTCCTGGATGCGCCGCAGGGAGACCGTGGCCTGCTGGTATCCGTCAAAGACTTGGGAGAGCTGCTGTACGGGCGCGAAGAACAGGTCGATGTAGAGGAGGTACGCGACAAGCGCGCCGGTGGTGAGTGTGCCCGCGTCCACCCGCCCGGCGCCGACGATCAGCACCGCGGCGGCGGCGGCGGACGACAGCAGCTGCACGAACGGGAAGTAGATGGAGATCAGCCACTGGCCGCGCACCCGCGCCTGCCGGTAGCTGTCGCTGCGCTCGGCGAACCGCTCGGCGCCCGTGCGCTCGCGCCGGAACGCCTGGACGATGCGCAGCCCGGACACGGACTCCTGGAGGTCGGCGTTGACGAGACCGACGCGGTCGCGCGCCAGCTCGTACGCCTTGACGCTCGACTTGCGGAAGAAGTACGTACCGATGATCAGCACCGGCAGTGTCGCGAAGACGACCAGGGCCAGCTGCACGTCGATGACGAGGAGCGCGACCATGATGCCGAAGAAGGTGACGACGGAGACGAAGGCCGTGACGAGGCCGGTCTGGAGGAACGTCGACAGGGCGTCGACGTCCGTCGTCATGCGGGTCATGATGCGGCCGGTCAGCTCGCGCTCGTAGTAGTCGAGGCCGAGGCGCTGGAGCTGGGCGAAGATCTTGAGGCGGAGTGCGTAGAGCACGCGCTCACCGGTCCTGCCGGTCATCCGGATCTCGGCGGTCTGCGCGACCCACTGCACGACGACGGACAGCAGCGCGAGCCCGGCCGCCGCCCAGACCGCGCCGAGCGCGAGCTTGGTGACGCCGTCGTCGATGCCGTGCCGGATCATGACCGGCAGGAGCAGCCCCATGCCGGCGTCCACCGCGACGAGCGCGAGGCTGACCAGCAGCGGCAGCCCGAAGCCGCGCAGGAGGCGGCGCAGGCCGTACGACTCCTCGGGCTGGACGGCGCGGGTCTCGTCGATGTCGGGTACGTCGTTGGCGGGCGGCAGCGCCTCGACCTGGGCGAGCAGCTCGGGCGTGGCCGGCATCCCCGGCGCGTGGTCGGTGGCTGCCCGGTCGTCGGGCGAGGTCTCGTCCCGTACCCACAGCTCGGGCGTGATGCCGCGCTCGGCGTCGAATTCGGCGTCCAGCTCGGCCTGCACGGACCGGTCGTCCGCCGGCTCGGGCAACTTGGTGAGGATGTGCCCGGGCGATACGCCGCCGAGCTCGTCGGGGTCGGTGAGCAGCCGCCGGTAGAGGGCCGAGCGCTCCTGGAGCTCCTCGTGCGTACCGATGTCGGAGAGGCGGCCGCCGTCGATCACGGCGATGCGGTCGGCGAGGTTGAGGGTGGAGCGGCGGTGGGCTATGAGCAGCGTCGTACGCCCGGCCATGACGCCTTTCAGCGCCTCGTGGATCTCGTGCTCGACGCGGGCGTCCACGGCGGACGTGGCGTCGTCGAGGAGGAGCAGGCGGGGGTCGGTGAGGATGGCGCGGGCGAGGGCGATGCGCTGGCGCTGCCCGCCGGAGAGGGTGAGGCCGTGTTCGCCGACGGTGGTGTCGTAGCCGTTCGGCAGCTCGGATATGAAGCGGTCGGCCTGGGCGGCGCGGGCGGCGGCCAGGATCTGTTCTTCGGTGGCGTCCGGCAGGCCGTACGCGATGTTGGCGCGGACGGTGTCGGAGAACAGGAAGCTGTCCTCCGGTACGAGCCCGATGGCGGCCCGGAGCGAGTCGAGGGTGAGCTCGCGGACGTCGTGCCCGCCGACGAGGACGGCGCCTCGGGAGACGTCGTAGAAGCGCGGGAGGAGAAGCGACACGGTGGACTTGCCGCTCCCGGACGAGCCGACGACGGCGACGGTCTCCCCGGACCGGATCTCCAGCGAGAAACCGTCGAGGACGGGCCGGTCGTCGTCGTAGCCGAACGACACGTCGTCGAACTCGACGGTGGCGGGAGCGTCGGCGGGAAGCTCTTTGGTCCCGTCCTCGATGGACGGCTCGGTGTCGATCAGCTCCAGGACACGCTCGACACCGGCGCGGGCCTGCTGCCCGACGGTGAGGACCATGGCGAGCATGCGGACGGGGCCGACGAGCTGGGCGAGGTAGGTGGAGAAGGCCACGAACGTACCGAGGGTGATCTCCCCGCGCGTCGCGAGCCAGCCGCCGAGCGCGAGCATCGCGACCTGGCCGAGGGCGGGCACGGACTGGAGGGCGGGGGTGTAGCGCGAATTCAGCCGTACGGTCCGCATCCGCCCGGCGAAGAGCCGCCGGCTGACCCCGCGCAGCTTGCCGGTCTCCTGGTCCTCCTGGCCGAAGCCCTTCACGACGCGTACGCCGGAGACAGCCCCGTCGACGACGCCGGCGACGGCGGCGGCCTGGCCCTGGGCGTACCAGGTGGCCGGGAAGAGCCGCGTGCGGCTGCGCTTCGCGATGAACCACAGGGCGGGGGCGACGGCGAGGGCGACGAGGGTGAGGAGCGGCGAGAGCCACGCCATGATCCCGAGGGAGATGAAGAACAGCAGGAAGTTCCCGATGGTCATCGGGAGCATGAAGAGGAGGCCCTGGATGAGCTGGAGGTCGCTGGTGGCGCGGCCGACGACCTGACCGGTGGAGAGCTCGTCCTGGCGGCGTCCGTCGAGGCGGGTGATGGTCCCGTACATCTCGGTGCGGAGGTCGTGCTGGACGTCGAGGGCGAGGCGGCCGCCGTAGTAGCGGCGGATGTAGGTGAGGCCGTACACGACGACGGCGGCGACGATGAGCAGCCCGGTCCATACGGCGAGCGACCGCGTCTTGGCGCCGATGACGTCGTCGATGACCACCTTGGTGATCAGCGGGACGAGCGCCATGACGGCCATGCCGCCGAGCGACGATCCGAGGGCGAGCACGACATTGCGCCGATACCTCCAGGCATAGCCCGCCAGCCGCCGTGCCCACCCTTGATCTGCCGCCGACGCCACTAGATGCCTCCCGATCGTCCTGCTCTGCCGGAAGTCACCAACGCGGTGAGGTGCGGATTTCATCCCGCCGGGGCGAATACGGGTCTCTGGTCCTAGGACCCCGTCACTCGTTCGGCGGACTTCCTGACTGTTTCCCCGAGTCATACACTGGAGTATCTATACATTCGAGTGTATGGAAGATCCTTTTATGGTCGAGATCGAGCCGGAGGTCCGGCTGTGGCTCATGAACCTGTCCGATTCGGACTATCTCGTGGTCGAGCACGTGACCAATCGACTGTTGAACCACCCGACGACTCTCGGTGAGCCATACTCGCGTTACTTGGGCGATGGGGTCCGGGAGCTGCGCTTCGATCTGGGCAACAACCGCGACGCCATACGGATCCCGTACTGGCTCGCACCAGGGCGGAGGGTGGTACTCCTGACGGTCTTCCGCAAGACACGGCCGCGCGAAGACGCCGAGGTCGCGCGTGCCAAGCGGGCCAGGACAATCTGCGCAGCCGAGCACGAGCCCGCGCACGAGGAATTCACGCGTGCCGTCAAGAGAGGAGAAGTGTGATGGTGAGTCACGCTCACTGGAAGCTCGCCAGGGACCGGAAGGTCGCCCAGGGCATCTCGGAAGATCCAGAGGTGACCAAACGGCGCGAGGAGATCAGCCTGGCATTCGATCTCGGTCAGGCGGTGTACGACCGGCGAACCGAGCTCGGGATCTCGCAGACCGAGCTCGCGCAGCGCGCCGGCATGACGCAGCCGCAGATCTCCAAGTTGGAGCTGGGCGGCACCATGCCGACGCTGCCGCTGCTCGCGCGGCTGGCGCGGGCGATGGAGGCCTCGTTGAGGGTGGAGCTCGACGGTGATACGTCCGTTGTCGCGTTCCGCGCACGTACCACCGCCGCCTGACGGAGCCGGTCCGTCAGGACTTCGGTACCGCCGGGATCGCCTCGCGGGGCGTCTGGGTCGGGGCGTACAGGGTCGATGCGGAGGCCGTCGGGTTGAGGGCCTTGTGGATGGCGCGGGACACGGCCTGGATGGTGTTCACGCCGTCGTTCATGGTGGCGTTGTCGTAGGTGAGTACGGTGATGCCGTAGTCGTGACCGTTACCGGTGAACGCGCCGATGGAGTGGACCCGCCAGCCGTGCGTCGAGCGGGGCAGCCAGCCGTTCTTGACCTGGATCTTGGCGGTGGACGGGGCGCCGGCCGGAGTGCCCCAGCGCTGGGAGGAGATGACCTTGCCCATCAGGCCGAGGGTGTACTTCCGCGAATTGTCGCTCAGGACGGTGTTCTTCGCGGTGAGCAGCGCGAGCAGCTTCTGCTCGTCGCGGGCGGTGATCTGGGTCAGGCCCCAGTAGCCGCCGGTGCCGGGGACGGTCTGGGTCATCCCGGCGGCGGCCAGGAAACCCTTGATCTTCGTCATGCCGAGCTGCCGCCACAGCGTGCTGGTGGCGTTGTTGTCCGACTTCGTGATCATGTCGGTGGCGAGCGTGTTCTCGCGCGACGTCAGGTAGCGGTTGGTCTTCTTCGCGTCCCACAGCAGCGTGGCGAGGACGGTCACCTTGACCACGCTCGCGGAGTCGTACTTCTGCGTGGCGCGCAGGGTGCAGGTGGTCTTGGTGGTGCGGTCGTACAGCGAGATCGCGGTCGTGGACTTCCGCCCCTTGAGCGCCTCGGTGATCCCCGTGGTCAGCTTGGCCGCGAGCCCGGTCTTCGCCGAGGTACAGACCACCGTCGGCGCGGTGGCGGCAGCGGCGGGCGCCGCGGCGGCGAGGGGCACGAGTACCGCCCCGGCCAGGGCTGCGGCGGTCGTGGCGAGCGTTATTCGACTGTGCGTCATGGTGTGGTTTTCCGTCCCCTCGTGACTTCTTCTTCAGATGACCCTTGGGGGGCCGAAAGGTTGTACGGGACGCGGGGGCGGCGGAACCGATGTTCCTCGCCGGATCGTACGGGGTAGTGATGCCGGTCCATGGACGAACGGGGAGGAACCATGCCTGCAGACAAGCCGAGTGACGCCGAACTCTGCGGCCGGCTCTACGCGGCTCTCGCCGCACTGCAAAAACTCAGCGCACCGGGCAACAACCACTCATTGGGGCGCCCGGGGGCCTGCGCGAAGGCCGCCGAGCATCCTGAGCGGCAACTGCGCGAGCACCTGAACAACGTGGTCAAGTACTTCGTGGAGGCACGGAAGCAGGGCAAGGCCGAGATCGCCACGGAGCTCTTCGGATCGATACCCGGCCTGCTGCCTTCGGGGAACCGTCTGCCGGGGGACCTGGATCACGAGAAGCGCGAGCAGTTCTGCAAGGGCCGCCGGGCGCAGGAGGAGTCCCTCCAGAAGGCGCACCCGGCGCTGGCATAGCCAGGCCGGGCGCACGAACCGGTCACAGGTGCGTCGGGGCGAACATCCGGAGGAGCGCCGGGAGTACGAGGACCGAAGGGCCGGGAGTGGAGAAGGACTTGGCCAGGTCTTCGGTCAGGGTCTCGGGGGTCGTCCTGTGTGCCGGTACGCCGAAGGATTCGGCCAGGGCGATGAAGTCCGGGCGGGCGAGTTCCGTGCCGGTGGCCTCGTCGAAGGCGTCGGTCATGTATTCGCGGAGGATGCCGTAACCGCCGTCGTCCACGATCAGCCAGGTCACCGGGAGGTTGTGCTGGCGGGCCGTGGCGAGTTCCGCGATGGAGTACATCGCGCCGCCGTCGCCGGACACCGCGAGTACGGGACGGGTACGGTCCGCCGCCGCCGCGCCCAGCGCCGCCGGGAAACCGTAGCCGAGGCCGCCCGCGCCCTGCGCCGAGTGCATGGTGTTGGGGTGGCGGGGGTCGAAGGCCGACCAGGCCCAGTAGGCGAGAATCGTCATGTCCCAGAAGCTCGGGGACGTGGCGGGGAGAGCCTCCCGGATCGATGCGAGCAGGTGCTGCTCCAGGGGGAGGTCCTGGGAGGCGATGCGGGCGCGGACCTTCGACAGCACCGCCGCCACTCGCTCCGCCGCCCCCTCGTCCTCGCGGTCCTCCGCCGTCTCCAGCAGCGCCGAAAGCGCCAGGCGGGCGTCCGCGTGGATGCCGAGCGCCGGGTGGTTCGATTCGAGCTTGCCCAGGTCGGCGTCGATCTGGATGATCCGGCCGCGCGGGCTGAACGTGAAGTAGTTGGAGGACAGTTCGCCCAGGCCGCTGCCGACTACCAGGAGTACGTCCGCCTCTTCCAGGAAGTCCGTCGTGTGGCGGTCCTCCAGCCACGACTGGAGCGAGAGGGGGTGTTCCCACGGGAACGCGCCCTTGCCGCCGAACGTCGTGACGACCGGTGCGTTCAGCTTCTCCGCGAGCGCGAGCAGTTTGCCGGAGGCGTCGGAGCGTACGACACCGCCACCCGCGATGATCGCCGGACGGGCGGCCGTCGACAGCAAGTGGGCGGCGAGGGCCGTCAGTTCGGGGCGTGGAGGGAGTTCGTGCGGGGTTGCGTCCATCGCTGTGACGACGGGGAGGGTCGTCTCCGCCAGGAGTACGTCCTGGGGGATCTCGATCCATACCGGGCCGTGCGGGGCCGTCAGGGCCGATTCCCACGCCTCGGCGATCGCCGACGGGATCTGCGACGCCGTACGGACCGTGTGGACCGACTTCACGATGTCGCGGAACGACGCCTTCTGGTCGCGCAGTTCGTGCAGGTAGCCGTGCCGGCCGCCGCCCAGTCCCGGCGACGGGATCTGGCTGCTGATCGCGAGTACGGGGGCCGACGCCGCCGCCGCCTCCTGGAGCGCGGCGAGGGAGGTGAGGGCCCCCGGGCCGGTGGACAGGAGCAGCGGGGCCGCCTCGCCGGTGATCCGGCCGTACGCGTCGGCGGCGAAGCCCGCGTTGTTCTCGACGCGCAGGCCGACGTACGAGAGGGAGGATCGGCGCAGTGCGTCGAACATGCCCAGCGCGTGCTGGCCCGGGAGGCCGAAGACGGTGGTCGCGCCGAGGCCGGTCAGGGTCTCGACGACGAGGTCGCCGCCGTTGCGGCCGGCCGGCGGGTTCAGTGCCGCCTCGGTCTGCGCGGCGGTGGGCCGCAGGACCAGGTCGTGGTCGTGGGTCATACGTACATCCCTTCCGTCGTCGTGCCGGGCCTCCCGGCCCGTGCCGACGTTGCGGCCGCGTGCCGCGGCCGGCCCGCCGTACGCACGTGTGAGCGCGGCGGGCGGGCCGGTGCCGGCTCCAGCGGTGAGGTTACTTCGCGGTCTGCTCCGCGCCGGCGGCGCGGTTCGCCGCGATCTGCCGGGACATGATCGTCGTCAGCTCGTACGCCGTGTGGGAGGCGGCGACGGAGGTGATCTCGGCGTGGTCGTACGCCGGCGCGACCTCGACCACGTCCGCCGAGACGAGGTTGCAGGAGGACAGGCCGCGCAGGATCTCCAGGAGCTCGCGGGAGGTCATGCCGCCCGCCTCCGGCGTGCCGGTGCCGGGCGCGTGGGCCGGGTCGAGGCAGTCGATGTCGATGGAGATGTAGAGCGGGCGGTCGCCGATGCGCTGGCGGAGCTGGTCGGCGACCTCGTCGGCGCCGCGCCGGTAGACGTCGGACGACGTGACGATGCCGAAGCCCATCTTCTCGTCGTCGGTCAGGTCCTGCTTGCCGTAGAGGGGGCCGCGGATACCGACGTGCGAGAGCGCCTCGGTGTCGAGGATGCCCTCCTCGACGGCCCGGCGGAACGGCGTGCCGTGGGTGTACTCCGCGCCGAAGTACGTGTCCCACGTGTCCAGGTGCGCGTCGAAGTGCAGCAGGGCCACCGGGCCGTGCTTCTTCGCGACCGAGCGCAGGAGCGGAAGGGCGATGGTGTGGTCGCCGCCGAGCGTCATCATGCGGGCGCCGGAGCCGATGAGGTCGTCGGCCGCGGCCTCGATCGTCTCGACGGCCTCGTTGATGTTGAACGGGTTGGCGGCGATGTCACCGGCGTCCGCGACCTGTGCGAGCGCGAAGGGCGACGCGTCCTGCGCCGGGTTGTACGGGCGCAGGAGGCGCGAGGCCTCGCGGATCGCGTTGCCGCCGAAACGGGCGCCGGGGCGGTAGGAGACCCCGGAGTCGAAGGGCACGCCGACGATGGCGACATCGGCGGTGCCGACCTCGTCGAGGCGCGGCAGCCGCGCGAACGTCGCCGGGCCCGCGTACCGCGGGATGCGGGAGGAGTCGACGGGCCCGCGGAACTGCTGCTCGCTGCTGCTGCTCATGTCTATTGCCTTCTTTCGTACGCTTCGTTGCGTTATATGACTTTAGCCCGGCGTGGGGACGGACTCGGACTCGGACTGGGGCTCGGGCTCGGAACCGGGCCCGGCTTCGGCGCCCCGGCCCGCCAGCCGCTCGCGCCAGGCGGCCAGGACGGCGGCGTCGGTCGGCGGGGTGGCGAGGCTGACGACGACGTACGCCGCGAGCGACAGCAACAGGCCGTAGTAGACGGGCTCGTTGGCGAGGATTCCGTACCAGCCCATCAGACCGACGACCGCGAGGCCGCCGACCGTGACGGACGCCAGGGCGCCGTACACCGTGCCGCGCTTCCACAGCAGACCGCCGAGGATCGGGACCAGCAGGCCGCCGACGAGGAGGTTGTAGGCGACGGTGAGGGCCTCGACGACGTTGTTGAGGGCGATGGCGATGCAGACGACCGCGATGCCCATGATGAGGATGAAGATGCGGTTGCCGCGCACCTCGTCGTGAGCCTCGTCGCCCGGCGCTTCGTTCTTTACGACGCCTCGCAGCCGCGACCAGATGTCGTTGTTCGCAACCGTCGCGCAGGCGATCAGCGCGCCGGACGAGGTCGACATGACGGCCGCCAGCGCCGCCGCGAGGACCAGGCCGCGTACGCCCATGGGCAGCTCGTCCCTGACGATCGTCGCGAAGGCGTCGTCCGCGTGGGCCAGGTCCGGGTAGAGGACCTTGGCCGCCGTACCGATGACGGCGCCGGCGAGGGCGTAGACCAGGCAGTACGTGCCGGCGACCGTGCCGCCGTAGCGGGCGACCTTGTCGCTGCGGGCCGTGAAGACGCGCTGCCAGATGTCCTGGCCGATGAGCATGCCGAACGTATAAATCAGGACGTACGTGAAGATCGTCTCGCCACCGATGCCGAGCGGGTCGAAGTACTCCGTCGGAAGCTGCGCCTTCATCTCGCTGAAGCCGCCGGCCTTGACGACCGCGATCGGCAGGAGCAGGAGCAGCACGCCGATGGTCTTGACGACGAACTGCACCATGTCCGTCAGCGTGATCGACCACATGCCGCCGAGCGTCGAGTACGCGACGACGATGGTGCCGCCGAGGATGATCGACAGGCCGCGGTCCATGCTGAAGATGACGTCGAAGATCGTGGCGTACGCGATGGTCGAGGTGACGGCGAGCATGAGGGTGTACGCCCACATGACGACGCCCGAGATGATGCCGGCCCTGCCTCCGCCGTAGCGGAGGTCGAGCATCTCGCTGACCGTGTAGACCTTCAGGCGGGCGATGCGTGCGGAGAAGAAGATGCTGAGGGCGAGGAGTCCGAGGCCGATGGTGAAGACCATCCAGGCGCCGGAGAGGCCGTACTGGTAGCCGAGGCCCACGCCGCCGATTGT
This sequence comes from Streptomyces sp. NPDC002994, assembly GCF_040611155.1. Taxonomy (NCBI): domain Bacteria; kingdom Bacillati; phylum Actinomycetota; class Actinomycetes; order Kitasatosporales; family Streptomycetaceae; genus Streptomyces; species Streptomyces sp. NPDC002994. Next base: position 38,875 of record NZ_JBEXNQ010000039.1, on the reverse strand, counting down.
GGAGGCGCCGCCGAGGACGATGGCCGCCATCGTGCCGGAGTACATGCCCGGGCCGAGGCGGCGGCCCGCCACCAGGAATTCGCTCTTGGACTTGGCGCGGCGCATGCCCCACCAGCCCATGGCGAGCATTCCGGCCAGGTATATGACGATCACCGCGTAGTCGACGGCCATGGGCCATCCTCCTTCGAGCACCTCAGTGGCGTGTCGTGCAGGGATGTGTAGGGAGAGCGGCGGCTCTTGTGCGGGGACATCCGCCCGTACCCGCGGCCGCCGGTTCGCTCGACATTAAGTGGCTGGAAGGCGACGCTGAAGTGTACGTTTCATCCACTTCCTCGATCCCAGATGGATGGACCATCCATGCCGGAGCCTGTGGCCTCCCCTCCCACCCCTCCCGTGTCACTGGCGGCGCTGCTGGCGCGGGAGGAACTCGGCCTGCGCCGGATCGCGGGGCCCGAGGACGCTGATCTGCACTGGGTGCACACGTCGGAGATGGGCGACCCGTATCCGTACCTCCTCGGCGGCGAGCTCCTGCTGACCGCCGGTGTCCAGCTCACGGACCCCGAGCACTACGTCTCCCGGGTCGTAGAGGCGGGCGCTGCGGCGCTCGGCTTCGGTGTCGCGCCGGTGTACGACACGGTTCCGCCTGCCCTGGTGGCGGCGTGCGAGCGGCACGGGCTGCCGCTGGTGGAGGTGCCGCCGCCGACGACGTTCACCGCGATCGCCCGCGCGGTGTGGCGCCTGATGGCAGAGGCCCGCCACCGCGAGCTGCGCCGCGTCGCGCAGGCCCAGCAGGGCCTGGCCACGGCTGCGGCCCGCCCGGATCCCGTCCCCGCGGTCCTGCGGCAGCTGACGGCGCGGCTGGACGGGGCGTGGGCGGTGCTGCTGTCGGCGGAGGGTGCGCCCCTGGCGACGGCGGGGCGGGCGCCGACGCCGGAAGCCCACGCGGCGCTGACCCGGCTGGCGCGCGTGGTCAACCCGCCGCAGCCGAAGCCCTCGGGGGCCGAGAGCGCCGCCCCCAGCACCACGCCGACCGGCACGGCGGCATCCGCACCCACCGGCAAGACCGCCCCCGCACCCAGGACCACGCCCGCCGGCGTGCCCGCCCCCGCGCCGGCTCCCCGGACCGCGTCCGCCTCTTCACCCGCCCCCAGAACCGCGCCCGCCTCCGCCACCGACACCGCCGGCGACAGCCATCTCGCCGCGTACGCCCTCACCGGCGGCCAGCGGCTGGCACTCGCAGTGGCCTCGGACCGGCGGGAGGCCGGGGACCACACCATCGCGGGTGTCGCCGTCGTACTGCTGTCGCTGCTCACCACGCCGCATCAGGGCGCCGCGGAGTCCGCCCGCGCCGCCGCGCTGGTGCGGCTGCTGCTCGGGGCGGACGCGGGGGAAGTGGCGCCGCTGCTCGGCGCGGGCGACTGGACCGTGGTGCACGCCCGCCCCACCGGTGCCTCTGGTCGCGATCCGCTCGCCGCCGCGGCGCTCGGCGCGACCCTCGGCAGTGCGCTGGTGGACGCGACGGACGAGGGAGGCGGCGTACGGGTCCTGCTGAGCGGCGCCCGGGAGATCGAGCCGCAGGCCGGGTGGACCCTCGGCGTCAGCTCCCCGGTGCCCGCGTCCGACCTGCCGGCCGCCGACATCCGCGCAGCACAGGCCGTACGCCGCGCCGAGGCCACCCGCAGCCCCCTCGTGCGCGACCGGGGCGAGGCGGGCGAGGGAATCGCCTCCCTGGTCGCCCCTGACGAGGCCCGCGCCCACGCCCGCGTACAGCTCGCGCCGATCGCCGACTCCCCCGCGCTCACCGCGACCCTGCGCACCTGGCTCTCGCTGCACGGCAGCTGGGACCGTACAGCCGTCGCGCTCGACGTCCACCGCAACACGGTCCGCCAGCGCATCGCCCGCTGCGCGGCCCTGCTCGACGCGGACCTGGACGACGCGGACGTACGGATGGATCTGTGGTTCGCGCTGCGCTGGCTGTGACGCGTACGACCGTCCTGGAGCCTGGACAGCCTTGGTGACTACCCGGTAACTTCGACTGAGCAAGCGCTTAGAACAGCATCGCCGATCCAGCACGAAGGGGGCGTCCCGTGCGCCGTAGCGTTTTTGACGAGGACCACGAGGCGTTCCGGAAGACGATCCGGGCCTTCATCGAGGCCGAGGTCGTACCCGTCTACGACGAGTGGTTCGCCGCGGGCCAGGCGCCGCGCGACTTCTACTACAAGCTCGGCGAGCTGGGCGTCTTCGGCATCCGGGTCCCGGAGGAGTACGGCGGCGCGGGCATCGAGTCGCACAAGTACGAGGCCGTGATGTACGAGGAGACGTCCCGCGCGGGCGTCAACTTCGGCGGCTCCGGCGTGCACGTACTGCTGGGCCTGCCCTACATCGAGATGCTTGCCACCGACGAGCAGAAGCAGCGCTACCTGCCGAAGTTCGTCACCGGCGAGGAGATGTGGGCGCTGGCGATGACCGAGCCGGGCACCGGCTCCGACGTCGCGGGCATGAAGACCACCGCCAAGCTCTCCGAGGACGGCACGCACTACGTCCTCAACGGCGCGAAGACGTTCATCACCGGCGGCGTGCACGCCGACCGCGTGATCGTGTGCGCCCGCACGGCCGCCCCGCGCGAGGACGACCGCCGCTTCGGCATCTCCCTGTTCGCCGTGGACACCAAGTCCGACGGCTACTCGGTCGGCCGCAAGCTGGACAAGCTCGGCCTGAAGACCTCCGACACCGCCGAGCTGGCGTTCGTCGACGTGAAGGTCCCGGCCGAGGACCTGCTCGGCGAGGAGAACAAGGGCTTCGGCTACCTGGGCAAGAACCTGGCCTCGGAGCGCTGGGGCATCGCGTTCGGCGCGTACGCACAGGCCAAGGCCGCGGTCCGCTTCGCGCAGCAGTACGTGACGGACCGAACCGTCTTCGGCAAGCCGGTGGCCTCCTTCCAGAACACGAAGTTCGAGCTGGCGGCCTGCCAGGCCGAGGTGGACGCCGCCGAAGCCGTCGTCGACCGCGCCCTGGAAGCCCTCGACGCGGGCGAGCTGACGCCGGCCGAGGCCGCGTCCGCGAAGCTGTTCACCACCGAGGTCGCGCACCGCGTCATCGACAAGTGCCTCCAGCTGCACGGCGGTTACGGGTTCATGAACGAGTACCCGATCGCCCGCCTGTACGCGGACAACCGCGTCAACCGCATCTACGGCGGCACCAGCGAGGTCATGAAGATGATCATCGCCAAGGACATGGGCCTGTAAGACCCACCCTGTAGAACGGCTCTTATGAACAAGGCACTCGACGCCCTCCTCGATCTGCTCGACCTGGAGCAGATCGAGGAGGACATCTTCCGAGGCGTGAGCCGTTCGGCGATCGTTCCCCGCGTCTTCGGCGGGCAAGTCGCGGCCCAGGCCCTCGTCGCCGCGGGCCGCACGGTCCCCGGCGAACGCCTCGCCCACTCCCTGCACGCCTACTTCCTGCGCGCGGGCGACCCGGGCGCGCCGATCGTCTACACCGTCGACCGCATCCGCGACGGCCGCTCCTTCACCACGCGCCGGGTCGTCGCCGTCCAGCACGGCCAGCCGATCTTCCACCTCTCCGCGTCCTTCCAGACGTACGAGGAGGGCCTGGAGCACCAGGCGGACATGCCGCCCGCGCCGGCCCCCGAGACGCTCCCGACGGCGGCCCAGATGCTGCCGCGGTACGCGGACCACTTCCTCGACCCGGGTGTCGTCGACCGCATGCTCGAAGCCCGCGCGGCGGTCGATCTCCGCTACGTCGACGCCCCGCCGTACGGCAGCGTCGGCGAACCGCGCGAGCCGCGCTCGCAGGTCTGGTTCCGTACGAACGGCAAGCTGGCCGACGACCCACTCCTGCACGTCTGCCTCGCGACGTACGTCTCCGACATGACGCTGCTCGACTCGGTACTGCTCGCGCACGGGCGCGGCGGCTGGGCGACCGGCGATGTGGTCGGCGCGTCGCTGGACCACGCGATGTGGTTCCACCGGCCGTTCCGGGCGGACGAGTGGCTGCTGTACGACCAGGAGTCGCCGTCCGCATCGGGCGGACGGGGTCTGGGCCAGGCCAGGATCTACACGCAGGACGGCCGACTGGCGATTTCCGTCATCCAGGAGGGCGTGGTCCGGGTACCTCGCTGACCGCACGGTCAGCCCGGCCCCGTCCGGTCAGTATCCTCACCCACCCCGATCACGCCCTCGGCCAGGTCGACCGGTAGCTGCCCTTGTCCAGCAGGATGTCGAAGTCGCCACGCTCACCCATGGTGGCGAGCTCTTCCAGTGCGATCAGGCGCCGACGGCGCTTGGCCACCTCGAAGAGAGCGGCGTTGACGGTGTCCTGCTCCGTCGTAGTGCCCAGTGTCGACGCGGCGTCGCTGAGGGCGTCGTCCCGATCTTCCATCCGGCGGAACATACACACCGCCCAGCCTGTGGGCGCCCGAAGCCCCGGGAAGGCCGCCGTACGAGTGACAGCCGGGCCCGCCCCCAGGAGCGCGCGAGTGTCAGGCCGCGCCTTCGCCCAGGCCCGCCGCGTCCAGCAGGTACGCCGTCATCGGGTCGTAGAAGCGCGGGTCCGTGACGTGGTCGTCGAGCGGGACGGTGACCTGGAGCGTGCCTTCCGCCTCCGCGATGAAGAGCGCCGGGTCGTTGGAGTCGGCGTATCCGACCGCGTCGATCCCGCGCTGACCGGCGCAGCCCGCCCACCCGTGGTCGGCGACGACGAGGTCGGGCAGGGGCCGCCCCTCGTGCTCCATCCCGTTGAGGATCGCCGTCATCGGCTCGGGCGAGTGCGTGTGCCACAGCGTCGCGCCGCGTTCCAGCATCGCGACGTCCGCGAACTGGAACACCATGCCCTCGTCCGCCATGAGCCCGCCGGGGATCCGTACGATCTCGCAGCCCGCGCGGCGCAGCGCGTCCGCTGTCTGGCGGTGTACGTCGAGCAGCCCGCCGGGGTGCCCGGTCGCGAACAGCACGCGCTCTTTGCCGGCGGCGGCCTTGCGCAGCCGTGCCGCCATGCGCTCCAGCGCGTCGACGGTCAGCTCGGGGTCAATGGTGTCCTGGCCCATGCGGTGCTCGGGGTCGTCACTGACGCCGCAGCGCTCGGCCATTACGGCGAGGACGTCCTGTTCGTCGGTCCAGCGGTCACCGAGTTCTAGACCGAGCCAGTAGTGGCGGTCACCGTTCGCGAGCTTGCGGTAGTGGGAGAGGTTGTTGTCGCGGGGAGTGGCGACGTCACCGGCGATGCGGGTGCGGGCGAGGTGATCGACAAGAGCGGCGCGGCTGGGTATCGGCATGAGCCCATTGTGCCGTCCGGCTCCCACCCCCGTCCGGCAAAGCTTGCCCCGGCGGGCAACGCGCAGCGGGGTCAGAGGCAGCGCCCCGGTTACCTCAGGCCACAACTCGAGGCGCCAGCGCCCCGAACGCCCCGTGCGCCAGCCGCCGCAGCAGCCCCTCCATCGCCGCCCGCCCCGGCAGTCCGTTGCCGTACGACCCCAGGTGCGGCGTCGAGTTGAGCAGCCCGAACACCGCGTGCACGGCCGACCGCGCCTCCGCCTCCGGTACGTCGGGATTCAGCTCCCGCACGACGGTGACCCACAGTTCGACGTACTGCCGCTGGAGCTGTCGGACCCGCTTGCGGTCGCTCTCCCTGAGCCGGTCCAGTTCACGGTCGTGCAGGGTGATCAGCGGCCGGTCGTCGAGCGCGAAGTCGATGTGGCCGTCGATGAGCGAGCCCAGGACGGCCGCCGGGCTGTCGGCCGATTCGGCGGCGGCGCGCTGCCTGCCGCCGTCCAGCAGCCGCTCACTGATGCCGACGAGCAGCTCGGCGAGCATGGCGTCCTTGCCCGGGAAATGACGGTAGAGACCGGGGCCGCTGATGCCTACGGCGGCGCCTATCTCGTCGACGCCCACGCCGTGGAAGCCGCGCTCGGCAAAGAGGCGGGCGGCCTCTTTGAGGATCTGCTCGCGGCGGGTCGGGGCCGCGACGCGGGCGGCGGCGTTGGTGCTCATGAGGCCAGTCTAAACCGGCCGGTTAGCGGTCGTTAACCTCACGGAAATGAGTGAACGCACGCAGCACCCGTTCCACAGGACCGAGCCGGTACCGCCGCAGCAGCCACCCGCTGAGCGCGAGCTGCGCGGCGTACAGGACGAGCGCGACGCCCAACGGGACGGCTATGCCCACGCGTCCGTACAGACCGAGACCGTACCCGGTGAAGATCAAAGCCATGACCAGCGACTGGGTGAGGTAGTTGGTCAGCGCCATGCGCCCGGCCGGCGCGAGCACCCCGGCGGCCCGCGCCCCGCTCGGCGTACCGAACCAGAGCAGCAGGCCGGCGACGTACGCGGCACTGAGTGCCGGAGCCACGACCACGCCGGTCATGGCCGCGAGCAGCTCCCAGCGGGGCGAGAGCGGGCCTGCCACGCCGGAGGCGGCGAAAGTGGCGGCGGGCACGCCCACGCAGAGGCCGGTCGCGAGGATACGGCGCAGACTCGCCCCGTCGGCCCGCGTGAGCCACTGCCGCTTCCCGGCCGAGAGCCCCAGCAGGAAGGCGGCGACCACGAAGCCGCTCATGGTGACCAGTGCGATGACGGCGAACGGCAGCTGTCCCACGTTCGCGCCCACGACATCGGTGAACCCGCCCCGGTAGGCGGCGGTGAGTTCCGCCGCCTCGGCGACCACGGCGGCCCGGTCGGCGTCGCTTTCGGGGCCGGCGAGTGTCCCGAGCGCGCCGAGCAGCAGGAGAAACGAGCCGAAGACGCCCCACACCCAGAGCGCGGCGCGGTACGCCCCTTCGGGGGTGACCCGGCGGGCGGCGAAGAGGATCAGGCCGAGCAGGGCATACGTCGTGAGGATGTCGCCGATGTAGAGGAACACCGCATGCAGGGCCCCGAGGACGAACAGCCCCAGCAGCCGCCGCATCGTGCGGGGCCCGAAGCGGGCGCCGGCGCGCTCGGCGGAGGCCGCCTGGAGGGTGAAGCTGTAGCCGAAGAGGAACGAGAAGAGCAGATAGAACTTGCCCTGCGCGAGGAAATCGACCAGCCACAGGGCCACGGTGTCGGTGGCGCCGGACGGACGGCCGCCAAGCAACCCGGCCGTGCCCGCCATGGTCAAGGTGTTGACCAGCAGGATGCCGAGGAGCGCGAAGCCGCGAAGGGCGTCGACCTCCAGGACGCGCTGTTGCGGCTGCGGCCGTATCGCCTCTGTCGCAGCGCCTCGCGCAGCGCCTCGCGCCGTGTCTCGCAATGTCGTCACAAGTCCCGCCCCCGTGTCTCAGTCAGGTCAGATCCTGACACCACTTGATCTTCGACGCGTCATACCGAAGGACGAATCCACAGCCCTGGACAGGGCGGTTAGCGCTCGTTAACCTGAAAGGGCGTTAACGCTCATTAACATCACATCGACCGGGCAAGGGGGCTCAGGAGATGCGGCAGGCACCAGTGCTGACCAGCACCGCCGATCCGGCAGCCGAGGCATGGCGGGCCAATGAAGCGGCCCACCTGGAGCTCGTGGAGGGGCTGCGCGGGCGGCTCGCCGCGGCGCGGCTCGGCGGCGGTGAGAAGGCGCGTGCCCGGCACACCGCGCGCGGCAAGCTCCTCCCCCGCGACCGCGTGGACGCGCTCCTGGACCCCGGTTCGCCCTTCCTGGAGCTGGCCCCGCTGGCGGCCGAGGGGATGTACGGCGGGGCAGCGCCGGCCGCCGGTGTGATCGCCGGGATCGGGCGGGTGAGCGGCCGCGAGGTCGTCGTGGTGGCCAACGACGCCACGGTCAAGGGCGGCACGTACTACCCGATGACCGTCAAGAAGCACCTCCGGGCCCAGGAGGTCGCCCTCGAGAACCGGCTGCCCTGCGTCTACTTGGTGGACTCCGGCGGCGCCTTCCTCCCCATGCAGGACGAGGTCTTCCCGGACCGCGAGCACTTCGGGCGCATCTTCTACAACCAGGCCCGCATGTCGGGAGCGGGCATCCCGCAGATCGCGGCGGTGCTCGGCTCCTGCACGGCGGGCGGGGCGTACGTACCCGCGATGAGCGACGAGGCCGTCATCGTGCGGAACCAGGGCACGATCTTCCTGGGCGGGCCCCCGCTGGTGAAGGCCGCGACGGGCGAGGTCGTCACGGCGGAGGAGCTGGGCGGCGGCGAGGTCCACTCCCGCACGTCTGGCGTCACCGACCACCTCGCCGAGGACGACGCCCACGCACTGCGCATCGTCCGGAACATCGTCGCGACGCTGCCGGAGCGCGGCCCGCTGCCGTGGTCGGTCGAGCCGGTCGAGGAGCCGAAGGTCGATCCGGCCGGGCTGTACGGCGCGGTGCCGGTGGACTCCCGTACGCCCTACGACGTGCGTGAAGTCATCGCCCGCACGGTCGACGGCTCGCGCTTCCAGGAGTTCAAGGCGGAGTACGGACAGACGTTGATCACCGGCTTCGCGCGCATCCACGGGCACCCGGTCGGCATCGTCGCCAACAACGGCATCCTGTTCTCCGAATCCGCCCAGAAGGGCGCGCACTTCATCGAGCTGTGCGACCAGCGCGGCATCCCCCTCCTCTTCCTCCAGAACATCTCGGGCTTCATGGTCGGCCGGGACTACGAAGCGGGCGGGATCGCCAAGCACGGCGCGAAGATGGTGACGGCGGTGGCGTGCACGCGCGTACCGAAGCTGACGGTCGTCGTCGGCGGGTCGTACGGCGCGGGCAACTACTCGATGTGCGGCCGGGCGTACTCGCCGCGCTTCCTGTGGATGTGGCCCAACGCGAAGATCTCGGTGATGGGCGGCGAGCAGGCGGCGTCGGTCCTCGCGACGGTCAAGCGCGACCAGCTGGAGGCGCGCGGCGAGGAGTGGCCGGCCGAGGAGGAAGAGGCCTTCAAGGACCCGATCCGCGCGCAGTACGAGGCCCAGGGCAACGCCTACTACGCGACGGCGCGGCTGTGGGACGACGGCGTGATCGACCCGCTGGAGACCCGGCAGGTCGTGGGCCTGGCCCTGACGGCCTGCGCCAACGCCCCGCTGCCCGAGCCCGCCTTCGGCATCTTCCGGATGTGAGAGACAGATGACGACGACGATGAAGATGTTCGACACAGTCCTGGTCGCCAACCGCGGCGAGATCGCGGTCCGCGTCATCCGCACGCTGCGGGAGCTGGGCGTGCGCTCGGTGGCCGTGTTCAGCGACGCGGACGCGGATGCCCGTCATGTACGGGAGGCGGACACGGCAGTCCGGATCGGCCCGGCGGCGGCGTCCGCCTCCTACCTGCGCACGGACCGGCTGCTGGAGGCGGCCGCCCGTACCGGCGCACAGGCCGTCCACCCGGGCTACGGCTTCCTCGCCGAGAACGCGGCCTTCGCCCAGGCGTGCGCGGACGCGGGTCTCGCCTTCATCGGCCCTCCCGCCTCCGCCATAGCGCTGATGGGCGACAAGATCCGGGCGAAGGAGACGGTACGGGCGGCAGGCGTGCCGGTGGTCCCCGGCTCGTCCGGAAGCGGGCTGACGGATGCCGAACTGGCGGCGGCGGCGCGGGAGATCGGCATGCCGGTCTTGCTCAAGCCTTCGGCCGGCGGCGGCGGCAAGGGCATGCGGCTGACGCGGGTCGAGTCGGCACTGGCCGACGAGATCGCGGCAGCGAGGCGTGAGGCGCGGGCGTCCTTCGGCGACGACACTCTCCTCGTCGAACGGTGGATCGACCGCCCCCGGCACATCGAGATCCAGGTCCTGGCCGACGCCCACGGAAACGTGATCCACCTCGGCGAGCGCGAATGCTCCCTCCAGCGCCGCCACCAGAAGATCATCGAGGAGGCGCCCTCGGTCCTCCTGGACGAGGCGACCCGCGCGGCGATGGGCGAGGCGGCGGTCCAGGCGGCGCGCTCCTGCGGCTACCGGGGTGCGGGCACGGTGGAGTTCATCGTCCCGGGAAACGACCCGTCCTCGTACTTCTTCATGGAGATGAACACCCGCCTCCAGGTGGAGCACCCGGTGACAGAGCTGATCACCGGCCTGGACCTGGTGGAGTGGCAGCTTCGGGTCGCGGCCGGTGAGGAACTCCCCTTCACGCAGAAGGACATCACGCTCACGGGTCACGCGGTGGAGGCCCGCATCTGCGCCGAGGACCCTTCTCGGGGCTTCCTGCCCTCGGGCGGCACGATCCTCGCCCTCCACGAGCCGCAGGGCGACGGCGTGCGCACGGACTCCGGCCTCACGCAGGGCACGGAGGTCGGCAGCATCTACGACCCGATGCTCTCCAAGGTCATCGCGTACGCCCCGGACCGCGCCACGGCCCTGCGCCGCCTGCGCGCGGCCCTGGCGGACACGGTCACCCTGGGCGTCCCGACGAACGCGGGCTTCCTGCGCCGCCTGCTGGCCCACCCCGACGTCGTCTCCGGAGCCCTGGACACAGGCCTGGTCGAACGCGACGCGGACAGCCTGATCCCGGACGGAATCCCGCCCGAGGTGTACGTGGCGGCGGCGCTGCTGCGGGCCGGGGAGACGGCCGTCGCCGACGAGACACCCGGCTGGTCGGACCCCTTTTCCGCCCGCACGGGCTGGCGCCTGGGCGGCACCCCCGCCTGGACGGTGCACCACGTGCGCGTACCCGGCCACGACCCGGTGGCGATCCGCTTGCGCACCACGGCGGCGGGCCAGGAAATCCTGATCCCGGAAGCACAGCCCCCGGCCCCGGATCTGGCAACCGCCATCCCCCTGGAACCCGTCGCCCCGACAGGGCACGTCAGCGCCCAGTCGACGCCCGCAGAGGACGCCGGCACCGGGCCACAGGCCGCCCCCGTGCGCGCGCACCACCAACCCGCCCCGGCCACGGGCGAAGCCCCGTCCGGGGCCGGCGGCGCGCAGCTGCCGCCCCGGGGGCCTGGGGGCTTGCCCCCAGTTTCGGGAAGGGGCGGGGTGGGGGAAGAAAAGCTGCCCACCCGCGCGCGCATCGTCACCGCCGACGCCGGCACCGTCACCATCGAACTCGCCGGCGTCACCCATACCTTCAGCCACGCGACCAGCCCGGAGGGCACCTGGCTGGGCCGGGACGGGGACGCCTGGCACGTCCAGGACCACGACCCCGTCGAGGCGAGCCTGACCGGCGGCGCCCGCTCCGGTGTCGACACCCTCGCCGCGCCCATGCCCGGCACCGTCACCGTGGTCAAGGTGGCCGTCGGTGACCACGTCGACGCCGGGCAGAGCCTCCTCGTCGTCGAGGCGATGAAGATGGAGCACGTCATCTCCGCCCCGCACGCCGGCACCGTCACCGAGCTCGACGTGACGCCGGGCTCGACCGTCGCCATGGACCAGGTCCTGGCCGTCGTCACCCCGCAGGAGGAGTCATGACCGACGGGCTGCGACTGCCGATGCGGGTCCGGGCGCCCGACCTGCCCACCCGCGTCCGCATCCACGAAGTCGGCGCCCGCGACGGTCTCCAGAACGAGAAGACCGTCGTACCGACCGAGGTGAAGGCGGAGTTCATCCACCGCCTCGCCGACGCCGGTCTGAGCACCGTCGAGGCGACCAGCTTCGTGCACCCCAAGTGGGTGCCCCAGCTGGCCGACGCCGAGGACCTGTTCCCGCTCCTGCACGACTTGCGGGGGACCGCCGAGCTCCCCGTGCTCGTACCGAACGCCCGCGGCCTCGACCGCGCCCTCGCTCTCGGCGCGCGTCGCATCGCCGTGTTCGGGAGCGCGACGGAGACGTTCGCGAGGCGCAACCTCAACCGGACGATCGACGAGTCGCTCGCCATGTTCGAGCCGGTCGTCGCCCGCGCGAAGCAGGACAGCATCCACGTACGCGGCTACCTCTCCATGTGCTTCGGCGACCCGTGGGAGGGCGCGGTGCCGGTCCCCCAGGTCGTCAGGATCGCCAAGGCGCTCCTCGACCTCGGCTGCGACGAACTGAGCCTCGGCGACACGATCGGCGTGGCCACCCCCGGCCACGTCCAGAGCCTCCTCGCCCACCTCAACGAGGCCGGGGTCCCGACCCGGGCCATCGGCGTGCACTTTCACGACACGTACGGCCAGGCCCTCGCCAACACCCTCGCCGCGCTCCAGCACGGAGTCACCACCGTGGACGCCTCCGCGGGCGGCCTCGGCGGTTGCCCGTACGCGAAGAGCGCCACCGGAAATCTCGCCACCGAAGACCTCGTGTGGATGCTCAACGGCCTCGGTATCGAAACCGGGGTCGACCTCGGCCGCCTCACCGCCACCAGCGCGTGGATGGCCGAACAGCTGGGCCGCCCCAGTCCCTCCCGCACCGTGCGTGCCCTGTCCCCCGAGGACCAGTCCCACAAGGACCTGTCCCACAAGGAGTCGTAGCCATGACCCTCGACCACCGCCTCTCCCCCGAACACGAAGAACTCCGCCGTACGGTCGAGGAGTTCGCGCACGACGTAGTCGCCCCGAAGATCGGCGACCTCTACGAGCGCCACGAGTTCCCGTACGAGATCGTCCGCGAGATGGGCCGCATGGGCCTGTTCGGACTGCCCTTCCCCGAGGAGTACGGCGGCATGGGCGGCGACTACCTCGCGCTGGGCATCGCCCTCGAAGAGCTGGCCCGAGTCGATTCCTCGGTCGCGATCACCCTCGAAGCGGGCGTCTCGCTCGGCGCGATGCCCATCTTCCGCTTCGGCACGGAGGAGCAGAAGCGCGAGTGGCTGCCCCGCCTGTGCTCGGGCGAACTGCTGGGCGCGTTCGGCCTGACCGAGCCCGACTGCGGCTCGGACGCCGGTGGCACGAAGACCACGGCACGCCGCGAGGGTGACGAGTGGGTGATAAACGGCTCGAAGTGCTTCATCACCAACTCCGGTACGGACATCACCGGCCTGGTCACCGTCACGGCGGTAACCGGCCGCAAGGCGGACGGCAATCCGGAGATCTCCGCGATCATCGTCCCGTCCGGCACCCCGGGCTTCACCGTCGCCGCCCCGTACTCCAAGGTCGGCTGGAACGCCTCGGACACCCGCGAGCTGTCCTTCTCCGACGTCCGCGTCCCGCTCGCCAACCTCCTCGGCGAAGAGGGCCGTGGTTACGCCCAGTTCCTGCGCATCCTCGACGAGGGCCGCGTCGCGATCTCGGCACTCGCGACGGGCCTGGCCCAGGGCTGCGTCGACGAGTCGGTGACGTACGCGAAGGAGCGCCACACCTTCGGCCGCCCCATCGGCTCCAACCAGGCGATCCAGTTCAAGATCGCCGACATGGAGATGCGCGCCCACATGGCCCGCATCGGCTGGCGCGACGCGGCGTCACGCCTGGTCCAGGGCGAGCCGTTCAAGAAGGAAGCGGCGCTCGCCAAGCTCTACTCCTCCACGGTCGCGGTCGACAACGCCCGCGAGGCCACCCAGATCCACGGCGGCTACGGCTTCATGAACGAGTACCCGGTGGCCCGCATGTGGCGCGACTCCAAGATCCTGGAGATCGGCGAGGGCACGAGCGAGGTCCAGCGCATGCTGATCGCCCGCGAACTGGGTCTCACCGGCTGACGTCCGACCGCCCCGGCCCCGCACCGCAAGCGCACAAGGTGCGGGGCCGGGAGCCGTCAGATCTCCTGGAGCTTGTTCGTGAAGACGTGGTTTCCGACATCGCGGCCGAGCTGCAAGCCGTCGGTGGCGTCCCAGCGGTAGTGCACACCCAGGTAGAGGCGGCTCATGGCGTTCTCCTCCTCGGCGTGACGGAAGCCGGTGAACCTGCGTGAGCGCACCGGGGACTTGGTGTCGTCCGTCCTGCCCTCGAACGCGATCGCGTCGGTCTTGAAGTACGCCCGCATGATCGTGCCCCACGCGCCTGCGAACGCGGCGTGCCCCGAAGCCCAGGCGGGGAAGCACGGCGTGGCGCCGAGCGGCTGCCAGGCCGTGTCGCCGAGGCCCTCGCGGATGGCCGAGACCGGCCGCCACAGGTCGATCTCCGTGCGGTACTTCACGTCCCATTCCGCGATCGCGGCGTCCGCGAGGGCCAGCGACAGAAGCGCGAACAGCCGGGCGTTCTCGTAGGTGTCCAGCTTTCGCAGCGCGGTGACGACCCGCGTGTGGTCGATCAGCTGCCCCGGCGGCTTGTACGTCCGGTCGGCGTCGTTCGCCCAGAACCACGCGGCGGCGGTCTTGTCGGCGTCACGGTCGGCGGCCGAGGCGGTGGCCGACCCCACCCGGCGTACCTCCTCCACCTGCTTGCGGTACTCCTCACTGGCCAGAAGGGCTTCGTACGTGGCGAAGCGCTCCGGCGTCGGTGGCCGGAAATGCGCGCCGGACGGGATGGCGAAGGGGTCCACCAGTCCCCAGTGCGGGTCGACCGCGTCGCTCTCCTGTGAACAGGACGCGCCGCCGGTCGGACGCCAGGCGCCGGGTATTCCGTCGAGGTTGTACGCGTCCTCGTTGCTCGACCTGTCGAGCAGCCGGTGGTCCCAGACGCGCTTGGCCGTGGGCTCGGCGATCAGCGGCTTGAGGATGTCGAAGGCGGTCCAGTCGTTGCCGAACCGGTCCTTGAAGCGCTGGTTGACGAACAGGCTCTCGTTCGGGAAGAGCCGCACGAGGATGTCGCGGGCGGTGAACCCGATGACGCGCTCCTGCTCGTCCGGGCCCTGCTGGAAGGGCGCCCCGGAGTATTTGGGCGCTTCCAGATACGGCCGGTACTTCATCCTGTACCAGGTGTTGTAGTACGCGCTGACGGCGTCAAAGATCGCCACATTGGTCATGGCGGCCGCGCGCGCGAGCGGCCCCGGTCCGACACCGGTCTGCTTCCTGAACACGTCCAGCAGGACGCCGTTCCAGTAATGGACCGGGTCGCCCACGAAGGCGGCCGCCCGGGCGGCCGCGGGCCTGGCCGCAGCGTCGGCCCGCCGGGCGGTGGCCGGCAGTGCGGTGAGCGCACCGGTCGCGGCCAGCAGGCCAAGGGCGCGCCTGCGGCTGAACAAAGGTCTCGGTACGGGTCTCGGTAAGGATCTCGCGTACGGGTCCATGGTCGTCCCCCTAGGTCTCGGCATGGATGTGCCGGCGCGGGACCCCCGTGTGTCTCATCCCCGCGCCGGCACTGCGAGAGCCTAGGGCGGGCGCGGGGCGGGCGCGTCGCACCCAGGGTTGATGTCCTTGTGGACTATTGCGGTACATCCAGGCCGCCGGGCACAACGAGGGCGGTCTCGTAGGCGAGCACCACCGCCTGCGCGCGGCTGGACAGGCTCAGCTTCGTCATCGTCCGGTTGAGATGGGTCTTGACCGTCGACTCGCTGATGACCAGCTTGCCTGCGATCTCCAGGTTCGACAGGCCTGTCCCCACCAAGCGCAGCACCTCCAGCTCGCGCGACGTGAGGACGGAGAGGTCCGGGTGAGTCGCCGGCCCGGCGGCCCGGACCAGCGGGGAGTGCAGGTACGACTCGACCAGGCGGCGTGTCACGGTCGGCGCGAACAGCAGGTCACCGGCGGCGACCACGTCGATGGCGGCCAGCAGACGTTCGGGCCCCGCGGCCTTGAGCAGGAACCCCGAGGCTCCGGCGCGCAGGGCGGCGTACACGTACTCGTCCAGGTCGAAGGTGGTCAGCACCATGATCTTGGGCGGGGGGTCGCCGGCCTCCGCGAGGATGCGCTCGGTGGCGGTGATGCCGCTCATGGCCGGCATGCGGATGTCCATCAGGATCACTTCCGGGCGCAGGGCCGACGCCAGCCGTACGGCCTCCTCGCCGTTCGCCGCCTCGCCCGCCACCTCGATCCCCGGTGCCGCCCGCAGCAGCGCCGCGAGCCCTGCCCGGATGAGGTCCTGGTCGTCGACAACAAGCACCGTGGTCACTGCGGTCGGCTCCTTCACCCGGCCGGCGTTCCCCGGCCCGTCAACCCCCTTTCTGCACACCGGGTGCGCGCGGCGCCGGCAGTACGAGTCCGACCTCGAATCCTCCCTCGCGCCGCGGCCCCGCGGACAGACTCCCGCCGTAGAGCTTGGCGCGCTCACGCATGCCGATCAAGCCGTGGCCCTGCCCGGCGCCGATTGTGGCGCGATCCCTACCACCGCCGTGGCCGTCGTCGGTGACGGTGATCCGTACCTCGTCCGGCAGGTAGTCGGCCACGACGTCCACGCGCCGGGCGGTGGGGGCGTGCTTGAGCACGTTGGTGAGGGCTTCCTGGACTATCCGGTAGGCGCACAGTTCCGCCCCCGGCGCCAGCGGACGCGGCGGCCCCGTGACGCGCAGCCGCACCGGCACTCCCGTGTCCCGTACCCGCCGGGTGAGTTCGCCCAGCCGGCCGAGGCCGGGCGCGGGCGCGAACCCGCCGGCGGCCTCGCCGTCCTCCTCGGGGTCCGCGCGCAGCAGCGACAGCGTGCGGCGCATCTCGTGCAGCGCCTCGCGCGTCGTCTCGCCCACCGTGCGCAGGGCCTTCTCCGCCGTGGCGGGGTCGGTCGTGACGACGTACTGGGCGAGCCCCGCCTGGACGGAGATGACGGACAGATGGTGGGCGACGACGTCGTGGAGCTCGCGGGCGATGCGTACGCGCTCGTCGGTGACGGCCCGCCGCGCCCGCTCCTCCTGTTCCCGCTCCAACTGTGCTGCCAGGACCGCCAGTTGCTCATTGCGTTCGGCGAGACGCCGGGCGGCCGCACCGAACCAGCAGATACCGGCGGGAAGCACCACGCTCTGGGCGATCACCGTAGGCATGGAGCCGCCTTCGCGGGCCCAGCCGCCGTACCACCACGTCACGCTGACCAGGGCGGCGCAGGCTGCTGTCGTGCGTGGCGTACGCAGCGAAGCGACGGTGTAGAGGGCCATCAGTGAGCCGAGCGAGTTCACGACGGGCCAGTAGCCGAGGTGGATGTACCAGACCCACAGGGTGCACAGCACGACCATCACCGCGACCGGCGACCGCCTGCGCACCACCAGCGGAAGGTTGATCAGCCAGATGAGGGCGACCCCGGTCCGGTCCATCTCCCGCCACCCCGCGGGAGGATGCTCGTCACCGAGCAGCAGGCTGACGCCCACGTACGACAGGGCGAGGACCGCGTCCACGGCGAGCGGGGGAATCCGCCGGCGCGACCCCGCCCACCAGGCCTTCGAGAGCATCGGCGCAGCGTAGCGCCAATACATCGGCGGGCAAGGGGACTTCCGCGCAGCCGTCGCGTTCCGCGCGCGCCCAGGGCGTCCCTTCGGCACCGGGGCGGCGGTCGGTCCCCGGCGCCTCCCGCAGCCACCCCCTGGACAGCATGTGAGGTTAGGCTAACCTACCTTCGGACTCGCCCCCTGATGGACCCAGCCGCACGTACGAAAGCAGACACCGTCATGCCTCACGCCCGAGCTTCCCACCTCTCCCGCCGCAGCCTGCTGGCCGTCGGCGGCGCCCTCGGCATCGGTGCCGCGCTGACCGCCTGCGGCGAGACCTCCGCGAAGAGCGAGGAAGAGGCCGCCGGGAAGTCGGGGCCGTGGTCCTTCAAGGACGACCGCGGCAAGACGGCGAAGCAGCCGGCCACCCCCAAGAACATCGTCGCGTTCACCGGCGTCGCCGCCGCGCTCCACGACTTCGGCATCGAGGTCAAGGGTGTCTTCGGGCCGACCAAGACCCCCGACGGCAAGGCCGATGTCCAGGCCGGCGACCTCGATGTCAACAAGGTCAAGATCCTCGGCAACGCCTACGACAAGTTCAACGTCGAGGAGTACGCCGCCCTCAACCCCGACCTCCTGGTCACGTCGATGTGGGAGAAGGACAAGCTCTGGTACGTCCCCGAGCAGTCCACCGCGAAGATCCTCAAGGTCGGCGCTCCGAGCGTCGCCCTGTGGGCCGCCGAGACCACCGTCCCCAAGGCGATCCAGCGCCACGCCGACCTGGCCGAGTCCCTCGGCGCCGACGTCAAGGCCAAGAAGGTCACCGACGCCAAGGTCCGCTTCGAGAAGGCCGCCGAGCGCCTGCGCCAGGCCGCCAAGGCGAACCCGAAGGTCAAGGTGATGATCGGCTCCGCGAGCCCGGACCTCTTCTACGTCTCGCTCGCGAAGATGTCGGCGGACACGCTCTACTTCCAGGAGCTGGGCGTGAAGTTCGTCGAGCCGAAGGTGGACTCGGCCGGCTTCTTCGAGAGCCTGAGCTGGGAGAACGTCGACAAGTACAAGGCCGACATCATCATGATGGACAACCGGACCGCCGTCCTCCAGCCGTCCGCCCTCAAGGACAAGCCGACCTGGACCCGCCTGCCCGCCGTCAAGGCCGGCCAGGTCGTCCCGCGCACCACGGAGCCGATTTACTCCTACGACAAGTGCGCGCCGATCCTCGAAGACCTCGCCGAGGCCATCGAGAAGGCCAAGAAGGTCGCCTGACGATGACCGTCCCGTTCCGCTTCTTCGGCCTGACGGTCGTACGGACGCGGCGGCTCAGCACCTCCCTCCTCCGCGTGACGTTCGGGGGCGAGGACCTGCGGGCCTTCGCCTCCGGGGGCCGCGACCAGAGCCTCTCCCTCTTCCTGCCGCACCCCGGCCAGCCGGAACCGGTGCTTCCGCCGGAGACCGAGCCGGACTGGTTCGCGGCGTACCGCGCACTGCCCGACGACGTACGCGCGGTCATGCGCTCGTACACCCTGCGCGAGCAGCGCCGCGCGGCCGACGGAGCACAAGCGGACGAGGTCGACATCGACTTCGCGCTGCACGGAGACGGCGGACCCGCCTGCCGCTGGGCGGCGCAGGCGAGTTCCGGCGACCGCGTCGTGGTGCTCGGCCCCGCGCTCGCGGACAACACGGCCGTACGCTTCCGCCCGCCCGAGGACACCGACTGGGTCCTGATGTGGGCGGACGAGACGGCGCTGCCGGCCGCCGCAGCCGCCCTGGAGTGGCTGCCGGCCGGCACAAGGGCCAAGGTCTGGATCGAGGTCCAGCACGCCGACGACCGCCTGGAGCTGACCACGGCGGCCGACGCGGAGATCACCTGGCTGGTACGGGACGAGGACGCGCCGGCCGCGGTCGACGCGATACGCGCCGTGCCCGACGCCGAGGTGCCCGAAGGTACGCCGTACACCTGGATCGCGGGCGAGTCGTCGTGTGTACGGGCGCTGCGCCGCCATCTCGTCCAGGAGCGGAAGTTCGACCGCGAGCGCGTGACCTTCGTGGGCTATTGGCGCCGCGGGCTGAGTGAGGAGCAACTGCGCGAGCGAGCGGAAGCAGACGCGGAAGCGGAAAACTGACGAACGGCCGGGCGCCCGTGCACAAGACCCACACGGACGCCCGCCGCACCGTCCACCTCATCCAGCCGCTGCTACTCCGCGGACCACGGCACCTGCGCCGACCGGTAGTAGTCGATCCCCAGCGCGGACATCCGCGGCCCCTGGGCCGCCAGCCGCACCTTGTACGTGTCCCAGTCGTGCGTGGCCGCGGGCGACCAGCCTAGTTCCGCGATGCCCGGCAGCCTCGGGAACGCCATGTACTCGACCTGGTCGTTGGTCCACACGGTCTCCGACCACATCGGCGCCTCGACCCCCAGCACGGACTCGGCCGGCGCGCCCGGCAGGTAGGCCCCCGGGTTCCAGTCGTACGACCGGTCCACCTCCACATAGCCCGCCCAGTTGAGCCCCAGCGGCGTGCTCTTGTCGTACTTCATGTCGAGGTACGCCCGGTCCGCCGGCGACAGCACCAGCTTCGTCCCGTTCTTGGCGGCATTGGCGACCTGCGCCTTCTCCGTCGCCGAGGTCCTGTCGAGACCCCAGTACTGGGCGACGGCGCCCTCGACCGGGTTGCCGCCCGTCAGCTGGTGCCAGCCCATCACCGTCTTGCCGTACTTGCCGACGATGGCCTGCGCCTTGTCCATGAAGGTGACGTAGTCCGCGTGCGGCGTGGAGTGCGCCTCGTCGCCGCCGATGTGGAAGTACTTGCCGGGCGTCATCGCGGCGATCTCGCGCACCACGTCGTCCAGGAAGCGGTACGTGATGTCCTTCGGCACGCACAGCGAGCTGAAGCCCACCTTGGTCCCCGTGTAGAGGGGCGGCGCGACGCCGTCGCAGTTCAGCTCGGCGTACGAGGCGAGCGCCGCGTTGGTGTGTCCGGGGATGTCTACTTCGGGGACGACCTCCAGGTAGCGGGAGGCGGCGTACCGCAGGATCTCCTTGTAGTCGGCCTTCGTGTAGTAGCCGCCGGGACCGCCGCCGACCTGTGTGGAGCCGCCGTACGTCGTCAGCCGGGGCCACGAGTCAATGGCGATGCGCCAGCCCTGGTCGTCGGTGAGGTGCAGGTGCAGCTTGTTGATCTTGTAGAGCACCATCTGGTCGATGTACGTCTTGACCTTGTCCACGCTGAAGAAGTGCCGCGAGACGTCGAGCATCGCGCCCCGGTAGCCGTAGCGAGGCACGTCCTTGATGGTGCCGCCCGCGACGACCCACGGCCCCTGCTGCCGCGTGTCCTTCTCCACCGAGGCGGGCAGAAGCTGACGGAGCGTCTGTACGCCGTGGAAGAGCCCGGCGGGCTTGAGGGCGCTGATGGTCACGCCGTGGCGGCCGGACTCCAGCCGGTAGCCCTCGTCGCCCAGCGAGTCGTCCTCGGAGTCGAGCAGCAGCCGGATGCCGTCGTTGGCGTCCCAATCGGCGTCCCAATCGGTGACAGGCAGTGCGAAGCCGGTGGAGGGACGCAGTATGTCCGCGAGGTACGAGCCGATCCGCCGCGCCTCGCGCGAGTCCTCGTCGACCCTGATGCGCGTGCGGCCCGTGAGGGCATAAGAAGACCCGCCCTCGGTAACGGAGGCGGGCGCCGGAATCACCTGGCTCAACGGTCTCGCTTCCGCGGCCGGCTCGGCGGCGGCCGGAGCGGCCGCGATGCTCGTCGCGCCGGCGGCGACGACGAGCAGCAGCGGGGCGAACAGGCGTGGAATCCTTCTGCGTTGACTCACGGGCGGTCCCTTCGGCGGGCTTCGCAACAGTGGCATGGTGCAGGCGAACGGTCACCATGCGTATCGCGCGCCCCGCTCCAGGGTCAAGGGTTTAGACCACTTCGCCACTCGTGTCCCCCCGCGTCCGCCGCAAGCCGGACGCGACCGTGTCCCGCACTTTCGCTTCTGTGACCGAAATCCTGCCCGATTACGGGCAGATTTCTTGCGTACGCCCCCAATCCCCCGCAGTATCTACCGGGTGCTCGAACGCCGCTCTTCGTCCCCGTACGACGACCTCATCGACCATCTGGTCCGCAGCACCGCGCTCCCGCGCGGTGAGGCCGCCCGGGTGGTGCTCGACGTACTCGCGTACTTCGACGAGACGGCCGAGGACTTCGTGCGCCGCCGCCACCGTGAGCTGCAGTCCGGTGGCCTGGTGAACACGGAGATCTTCGAGCGGATCGCGGCCGAGCTGCCACACCGCGCCGTGGCGCCGCCGGAGCTCTCGCTCCGCCAGCTGCGCCGCATCGTCTACGGCTGAGCACCCCACACCACACGACTCGAGGGATACAGACTGTATGTGCGGAATCGTCGGTTACATCGGCAAGCGTGACGTCGCCCCGCTGCTGCTCGAAGGCCTCCAGCGCCTGGAGTACCGCGGCTACGACTCGGCGGGCATCGTCATCACGAGCCCGAAGGCCAGCGGCCTGAAGATGGTCAAGGCGAAGGGCCGCGTCCGCGACCTGGAGGCCAAGGTCCCCAAGCGCTTCGCCGGCACCACCGGCATCGCGCACACCCGCTGGGCCACCCACGGCGCCCCGAGCGACGAGAACGCGCACCCGCACCTCGATGCCGAGGGCAAGGTCGCCGTCGTACACAACGGCATCATCGACAACGCCACCGAGCTTCGCGCGAAGCTGGTCGCCGACGGCGTCGAGTTCCTCTCCGAGACCGACACCGAGGTCCTCGTCCACCTCGTCGCCCGCTCCCAGGCGGTCACCCTTGAGGAGAAGGTCCGCGAGGCGCTGCGCCACGTCGAGGGCACGTACGGCGTCGCCGTCATGCACGCCGACTTCTCCGACCGCATCGTCGTCGCCCGCAACGGCTCGCCGGTCGTCCTCGGCATCGGCGAGAAGGAGATGTTCGTCGCCTCCGACATCGCCGCGCTCGTCTCGCACACCCGCCAGATCGTCACCCTCGAAGACGGCGAGATGGCCACCCTCAAGGCCGACGACTTCCGTACGTACACCACCGAGGGCTCGCGTACGACGGCCACGCCGACCACCGTGGAGTGGGAGGCCGAGTCGTACGACATGGGCGGCCACGACACGTACATGCACAAGGAGATCTCCGAGCAGGCCGACGCCGTGGACCGCGTGCTGCGCGGCCGCATCGACGACCGCTTCTCCACCGTGCACCTGGGCGGCCTGAACCTGGACGCCCGCGAGGCGCGCGGCATCCGCCGCGTCAAGATCCTCGGCTGCGGCACCTCGTACCACGCGGGCATGATCGGCGCCCAGCTGATCGAGGAGCTGGCCCGCATCCCCGCCGACGCCGAGCCCGCGTCCGAGTTCCGCTACCGCAACCCGGTCGTGGACCCCGACACCCTCTACGTCGCCGTCTCCCAGTCCGGTGAGACGTACGACGTGCTCGCGGCCGTGCAGGAGCTGAAGCGCAAGGGCGCCCGCGTCCTCGGCGTCGTCAACGTCGTCGGCTCGGCGATCGCCCGCGAGGCCGACGGCGGCATGTACGTCCACGCCGGGCCCGAGGTCTGCGTCGTCTCCACCAAGTGCTTCACCAACACGGTGGTCGCCTTCGCGCTGCTCGCCCTGCACCTGGGCCGCATCCGCGACCTGTCGGTCTCGGACGGCAAGCGGCTGATCGCGGGCCTGCGCAAGCTGCCCGCCCAGATCGCGGAGATCCTTCAGACCGAGGACGAGATCAAGAAGATCGCCGAGGAGTACGCGGGCGCCCAGTCGATGATGTTCATCGGGCGGGTCCGCGGCTACCCGGTGGCGCTGGAGGCCTCCCTCAAGCTGAAGGAGATCTCCTACATCCACGCCGAGGCGTATCCGGCCTCCGAGCTCAAGCACGGCCCGCTCGCGCTGATCGAGCCCGCGCTGCCGACCGTCGCGATCGTGCCGGACGACGAGCTGCTGGAGAAGAACCGGGCGGCGCTGGAGGAGATCAAGGCGCGCAGCGGCCGGATCCTGGCGGTCGCGCACCGCGAGCAGGAAAAGGCCGACCACACCATTGTGGTCCCGAAGAACGAGACGGAGCTGGACCCGATCCTCATGGGCATTCCGCTCCAGCTCCTCGCCTACCACACGGCACTGGCCATGGGTCGCGACATCGACAAGCCGCGTAACCTCGCCAAGTCCGTGACGGTCGAGTAGTAGCCAGTCGACGAAGGTCGTTGTGATCCCGTACGAACGGGCTACGGGATCACAATGACCGGCCGCTGCGCGCGCCGCGCCAGCCGGCCCGCCACCGAGCCGAAGATCCGCCCGACGATGCCGTGCGTCGAGCCGACCACGATCGCGTCGGCCGAGTACTCCTGGCCGACCTCCTCCAGCTCGTGGCAGATGTCGCCACCGCGCTCGACGAGGATCCACGGCACTTCGGCGAGATAGTCCGCGCAGGCCAGCTCAAGACCGAGCACCTCGGTGCGGTGATCCGGTACGTCCACGAAGACCGGGGGCTCGCAGCCCGCCCAGACCGTGGTCGGCAGCCGGTTGGCGACGTGGACGATGATCAGGCCGGAGCCCGACCGCACCGCCATCCCGATCGCATACGAAAGCGCCCGCTCACTGGACGTGGAGCCGTCGAAGCCGACGACGACGCCGTGCTGGAAGGCGGGATCGCAAGAATGGCGTGTTTGTTCCACCGCCCGGAGGTCGTCCAGAGGATCGACAACCTGCTTGCGGTCTGCGGGTTCGGGGAGTTCGTGACCGGCCATGGGTGTCTCGGCGAAGAATCCTCTTGGGAGGGGTCGCTGGTCGCTTTGTCGAGGGAAGCAGTGGCAGTGAGCGGTGGAGCGGTGGAGCTGTGTCCGGGAATCATCTTCCCAAGCCCATACCCCCAAGGGTACGGCGACACTCCTCTCCTGCCCAGAGCCCGCCGTCCCTCACACGGCGTTCCAGGGAGCATGCACGAGCCCGGCCCGTAAGGCAATGCCGGTTGGCCCTTACACGCTGTCTCGACAGGCTCACCCACCAGTGACCACCCGGGCCCGCCGCCCGTTAGTCACGAGCCCACCCCGCGTACGTGAGGAGCCCCGCCGTGCCCGGACGCTCGACCTCCCCCGCCACTCCTGCCGCCACTCCGGCCGGCGACACTGTCGGCGACGTGGTCCGGTGGGCCGCGTTCAGCTGCGCCCTCGTCCCTGTGGTGCTCGTCATGTACGGGACGTCGTTCGGCGGGGCGGCCGCCGCCGCGCTGGGGCTCGCGGCCGTGACCGCCGTCTGCCGGGTACTCCTGCGCCGGTCCGAGCGCGCGGCGGCCGAGGCGATCGCGGCGGCACGGAAGCGGGAACATGCGAAGGTGCCGGGGGCGCGCCGGGGCGGGCGTCATGCCGGAAGAAGTGCGCCGGAAGAATGAAGGTCTCGCACACACGAGCCCGTATCTTTTCAGCCAACTTCTGGCCGCTACCGGACTCTTGTCGAAATGGCCTCCCAACCCCCGTTCCACCAGGCATGAAAGGACCGTCTCCGGCCAATGCACCCTACGGGGACGGGCCATGAGCGGGACGCGCACTTCCCTGCGAGGCCCGTGAGTGGAACGCTTCGTGATCGAATGCTTCGCGCCAAGTGGCCTTGTCGACATAGTGCCGAATGCCGAAGTTGTCACGCCGGCACCACCGGACACAGTAGATTCGATCATGGGTATATACGGCGGGGGAATCATGCAGGACCGAGGGGAAACGTGCAGGACCGAGAGGACGCGAACACCAAGGGGGGCTTAGCGTCATGAGCCAGGACTCCACTGCCGTACCGGAGGCCGCACGGAAGCTCTCCGGACGCCGCCGCCGGGAGATCGTAGCGGTGCTGCTCTTCAGCGGCGGCCCCATCTTCGAGAGCTCCATTCCGCTCTCCGTGTTCGGCATCGACCGGCAGGACGCCGGCGTTCCCCGTTACCGGCTGCTGGTCTGCGCCGGCGAGGACGGGCCGCTGCGCACCACGGGAGGGCTCGAACTGACCGCCCCCTACGGCCTGGAGGCGATGAGCAGAGCGGGCACCGTCGTCGTACCGGCGTGGCGGTCCATCACCTCGCCACCACCGCCGGAAGCGCTCGACGCGCTGCGCCGCGCGCACGAGGAGGGCGCCCGCATCGTCGGGCTGTGCACCGGCGCCTTCGTACTGGCGGCGGCCGGGCTGCTCGACGGCCGCCCGGCCACCACGCACTGGATGTACGCGCCGACGCTCGCCAAGCGCTACCCGTCGGTCCACGTCGACCCGCGCGAGCTCTTCGTCGACGACGGCGACGTCCTCACGTCGGCCGGCACGGCGGCCGGAATCGACCTGTGCCTGCACATCGTGCGTACGGACCACGGCACCGAGGCGGCAGGGGCACTGGCCCGCAGGCTGGTCGTACCTCCGCGCCGAAGCGGCGGCCAGGAGCGCTACCTCGACAGGTCTTTACCGGAGGAGATCGGCGCCGACCCGCTGGCCGAGGTCGTCGCCTGGGCGCTGGAGCATCTCCACGAGCAGTTCGACGTGGAGACGCTGGCCGCGCGCGCCTATATGAGCCGCCGCACCTTCGACCGGCGTTTTCGTTCCCTCACCGGGAGCGCTCCCCTGCAGTGGCTGATCACTCAGCGGGTGCTCCAGGCGCAGCGTCTGCTGGAGACGTCCGACTACTCGGTCGACGAGGTCGCGGGCCGCTGCGGCTTCCGCTCGCCGGTCGCGCTGCGCGGGCATTTCCGGCGCCAGCTGGGCTCGTCCCCGGCCGCGTACCGGGCGGCGTACCGGGCCCGGCGCCCGCAGAGCGAGATGCACGCGGTCGGCTCCGGGCCGTCCCAGGCCGCCCAGCTCGCCGACCCGCTGCCGCCGCAGGCCAGGCGTACGGCGGCGGCCAGTGCACAGTCGGGCCAGGCGGCGACCACATCGGCGGCGTCGGAGCCGGGCAAGCCCAGCTCCGACGTGTACGCCCCCGGCCGCCCGACGCTGCCCGGCCAGCGGGATCGCCCCGTAGGGTGAGACACATGAACGATCGCATGGTGTGGATCGACTGCGAGATGACCGGGCTCTCGCTGACGGACGACGCACTCATTGAGGTGGCCGCACTGGTCACCGACTCGGAGCTCAACGTGCTCGGCGAAGGGGTGGACATCGTGATCCGCCCGCCGGACGCGGCCCTGGAGACCATGCCCGAGGTGGTGCGGCAGATGCACACCGCCTCGGGCCTGCTCGACGAGCTGGCCGGCGGAACGACGCTGGCCGACGCCGAGGAACAGGTCCTGGCCTACGTGAAGAAACACGTGAAGGAGCCCGGCAGGGCCCCGCTGTGCGGAAACTCGGTCGGCACCGACCGGGGGTTCCTGCTGCGGGACATGTCGGAGCTGGAGGCGTACCTCCACTACCGGATCGTGGATGTCTCGTCGATCAAGGAGCTGTCCCGCCGCTGGTACCCGCGGGCGTACTTCAACAGCCCGGAGAAGAACGGCAACCACCGGGCGCTCGCCGACATCAAGGACTCCATCGCGGAGCTGCGCTACTACCGGGAAGCGGTCTTCGTGCCGCAGCCCGGGCCCGACTCCGAAACGGCGAAGAAAATCGCCGCGAAGTACGTCCTGCCTGCGGAACACGGGTAATAAGCATCCGGTGAGACCCGGTTAAACCCGGGCGCGAGCACCCTCTGGGACCCTGTACACTTTTTCTCAGCCGGTCGGGAACGACCGGCCACGGTGGGTGTAGCTCAGTTGGTAGAGCACCTGGTTGTGGTCCAGGTGGCCGCGGGTTCAAGTCCCGTCACTCACCCTGATCGATCCGAGCCCCTGACCTGGAAACAGGTCAGGGGCTCGGATTGTTTTGCTGCCCTCGTCATGACCATGCACGGGTGCCGGCCATGCATAGGTCATGACGAGGTACGGGTCACCAGCTCCGTCGGGAACACGCTCTGGCGCGGGGCGGTGATGCTGCGCGTGCCCTCCGGGCGGCGGTCGGCGATCTCTTCCAGCAGCACGCGGGTCATCTCGCGGCCCATTTCCTCGATCGGCACCCGGACGCTGGTCAGCGGCGGGTCCATGTGGCGCGCGATGGGTGAATCGTCGAAGCCGACCAGCGCCACATCGCCGGGAACACTGCGCCCCTGCTCCCGCAGCACCTGGCGGGCGCCGGCCGCCATCACGTCCGATGCGACGAAGACCGCGTCCAGGTCGGGACTGCGTTCGAGCAGGTCGGTCATGGCGCGGCGGCCGCCCTCCTCGGTGAAGTCGGCGGGGGCGATCAGCCGCTCGTCGACGCCGAGGCCGGCCGCGGCCAGGGCCTGGCGGTAGCCGTCGAGGCGGCACTGAGCGCCGTACACCTCCAGTCGTCCTGTGATGGTCGCTATCGTGCGGCGGCCGCGGGATATGAGGTGAGCCACGGCGCCGCGCGCACCCGTCACGTTGTCCGCGTCGACGCAGGGCAGTGCCTCGTGCTCGGAGCGGCGACCGCTGATGACCGTCGGGATGCCGAGCCGGACCAGCTGCTCGGGCAGCGGATCGTCGGCGCGTACGGAGACGAGCAGCACGCCGTCGACACGGTGCCCGGCGAGGTAGTGGGCCAGGCGGCCGCGCTCGCGGTCGCTGCCGACGATGGTGAGCAGCAGCTGCATCTCGGTGCTGTCGAGGGCGGCGCCGACGCCGCGCACGATGTCGGAGAAGTACGGCTCGGCGAAGAACCGGGACTCGACCTCCGGGACGACGAGCGCGACGGCGTCGGTGCGGTTGGCGGCGAGGGCGCGGGCCGCGCGGTTCGGTACGTACCCCAGCTCGTCCACCGCCGCCTCGACGGCGGCGCGGGTCTCGTCGCTGACGCGCGGGGAGCCGTTCACCACCCGGGAGACGGTGCCCCGGCCGACACCGGCGCGTGCGGCCACTTCTTCAAGAGTCGGCCGTCCGCCGCTCCGGCCCCCTTGGCCCCGGATTCCACGAGTCACCATCGTCCCGACCTCCCCATATCGTGCACCGTTCGGTCGCCGTCCGGTGGCCGTCCGGCGCTGCGCAATATCTCATAGCGGTCTCGGACAGCAAATCCCGCGTCCGGTGCCTTGACACCCCCGCGGGGAGCCGCGAACCTTCAACACATCACACGTGGGAGCGCTCCCACCGTACCTGACTCATACACATCCCGCACGTTCCCCGCCCGGGCCGCAGCCGCAACTCAGGGGCTCAGCAACACAGTTGGCCGGGGGGTCGGCACGTCAGGGCACAAGGAGGACGCAATGCGCATCAGCACCCGTACGCCTCGCCGGGCGGTGGTCGTCGCCGCTGTGGCCGCACTCGGCGCCGGCCTGCTCGGCGGCTGCGCCGAGGACAGCGACGAGGGAACCGGCGGCTCCGGCGGCAGCAAGAAGGACGCCAGGGGCAAGACCGTCATCGAGGTCGGCACCTTCGGCGTCTTCGGCTACAAACAGGCCGGGCTCTACGACGAGTACATGAAGCTGCACCCGGAGATCCTCATCAAGGAGGACGTGACCGAGCGCAACGACACGTACTACCCGGAACTGCTGACGCACCTCGCGGCCAACAGCGGCCTCCAGGACATCCAGGCCATAGAGGTCGGGAACATCAACGAGATCACCACCACGCAGGCCGACAAGTTCGAGGACCTTTCCAAGGCTCCGGGTGTCGACAAGTCGAACTGGCTGGACTGGAAGTGGGCGCAGGGGTCCACGAAGGACGGGCGGACTGTCGCGCTCGGTACGGACATCGGGCCCATGGGCATGTGTTACCGCAAGGACCTGTTCGAGAAGGCCGGGCTGCCGACCGACCGCGAGGCGGTGGGCAAGCTGTGGGCGGGCGACTGGCAGAAGTACGTCGACGCGGGCAAGGACTACAAGGAGAAGGGCCCCAAGGGCACCACGTTCACCGATTCGGCCGCCGGTCTCTTCGCCGCCGTCAACAACGGTTACGCGCAGCGGTTCTACGACAGCGACGGCAAGCTGATCTACAAGGACAGCCCCGCCGTGAAGACCGCCTGGGACCTGGCGATGCAGGCAGCGGAGGGCGGTCTGACCGGGAAGCTGAAGCAGTTCGACAAGGCGTGGGACCAGGCGTACGCCAACGGTGCCTTCGCCACCGTCTCCTGCCCGCCGTGGATGCTCGGCTACATCAAGGAGAAGGCAGGCAAGGCGGGCGAGGACCAGTGGGACGTCGCGGCGGCCCCGAAGCCCGCCAACTGGGGCGGCTCGTTCATCGGCGTACCGAAGGCGGCCAAGAACAAGGCGGAAGCGATCAAACTCGCGGCCTGGCTGACCGCACCCGAACAGCAGGCGAAGCTCTTCGACAAGCAGGCGAGCTTCCCGTCCACCCCGCCGGCGTACGAGATGGACGTGGTCTCCGGCGCCAAGAACCCGTACTTCGGTGACGCCCCGACCGGGCAGCTCTTCGCCGCGGCGGCCAAGGGCATCCCGACGCTGGTGATCGGCCCTAAGGACCAGCAGATCGGTACCGCTTTCGGTGATGTCGGCATCCTCCAGGTGGAGCAGCAGGGCAAGAGCCCGGAGGAGGGCTGGAAGGCGGCCCTGAAGGAGATCGACAACGCGGTGGACGGCTGATGCGTCCGTACACCGACCAGTCCGACCAGGCTGCGTCCCCTTCCTCGGGGGACGCGGTCCCGGGCCCGGACCGCCCCGCGCCCGTGGCGGTCGAGCGGCCGCAGGGCACCGACCGCCGCCGGGCGTGGCGAAGCCGGCGCTACCGCTGGGACACGAAGTACAGCCCGTACGCCTTCGTCGCGCCCTTCTTCGTCTTCTTCGCGGCCTTCGGGGTCTTCCCGCTCCTCTATACGGGCTGGTCGTCGCTGCACCGCGTATCGCTGTCGGCGCCGAACGACATGCAGTGGGTGGGGCTGCACAACTACACGCGGCTGCTGGGGGACGAGTTCTTCTGGAACGCGCTGCGCAACACCTTCACCATCGGGATCATCTCGACGGTGCCGCAGCTGCTGATGGCGCTGGGCATCGCGCACCTGCTGAACTACCGGCTGCGCGCCTCGGGCTTCTTCCGGGTAGCGATCCTGACTCCGTACGCCACTTCGGTGGCAGCGGCGACCCTCGTCTTCGTCCTCTTGTTCGGGCGCGACTACGGGATGATCAACTGGGCGCTGGACGCGGTGGGGCTCGGGAAGGTCGACTGGCAGAGCGGGACCCTGTCGTCGCAGGTCGCGGTCTCGACGATCGTGATCTGGCGGTGGACCGGGTACAACGCGCTGATCTATCTGGCGGCGATGCAGGCCGTGCCGAACGATCTGTACGAGTCGGCGGCGCTGGACGGGGCGACGAGGTGGCAGCAGTTCCTCCACGTAACCATCCCTTCCCTGCGCCCGACGATCCTCTTCACGGTCGTCGTCTCGACGATCGGCGCGACGCAGCTGTTCGGTGAGCCGCTGCTGTTCGGCGGGGCGGGCGGGCAGAAGGGCGGGGCCTCGCACCAGTTCCAGACGCTGGGCCTGTACCTCTACGAGCAGGGCTGGTTCAACTTCCACCTCGGGCGCGCTTCGGCGATCGCCTGGGCGATGTTCCTGATTCTACTGATCGTCGCGGGTGTGTACCTGCTGATCGCCCGCCGCCTGAGGAAGAGCCAATGACAACGATGACGAAGATGACGAAATTGCCGGGCGTTCGCGCCGGTCGCCATCTGCACGGCGGCCCCCTCACGTACGCCGTGTTGATCGTCTTCACGGTCGGGTCGCTGTTCCCCCTCGTATGGACGGCGATCGCCGCTTCCCGCAACAGCACCCGGCTGTCGCAGACGCCGCCGCCGTTCTGGTTCGGCGGCAACCTCTTCAAAAATCTCCAGACGGCGTGGACCGACGCCAACATGGGACTGGCGCTGCTCAATACGGCGGTGGTGGCCGGGACGATCGCGCTGGGTACGGTGCTCTTCTCGACCCTCGCGGGCTTCGCGTTCGCCAAGCTGCGCTTCCGCTTCAAGAACCTGCTGATGCTGCTGGTCGTGGCCACGATGATGGTGCCGCCGCAGCTCAGCGTCGTACCCCTGTTCATGACGGTCGCGGAGCTGGAGTGGACCGACCAGCTCCAGGCCGTGATCCTGCCGACTCTCGTCAGCGCCTTCGGGGTCTTCTTCATGCGCCAGTACCTGGTGCAGGCGCTGCCCAGCGAACTGGTCGAGGCGGCGCGGGTGGACGGCGCGAGCAGTCTTCGCATCATCTGGCACATCGTCTTCCCGGCGGCGCGGCCGGCGATGGCGGTGCTGGGCATGCTCACGTTCGTGGCCGCCTGGAACGACTTCTTCTGGCCGATCATCGCCCTCACCCAGGACAACCCGACCGTGCAGGTGGCGCTCGCCAACCTCGGCCAGGGATTCGTACCGGACCAGTCGGTCATCATGGCCGGCGCTCTGCTGGGCACGCTGCCGCTGCTGCTGGCTTTCGTGCTGTTCGGGAAGCAGATCGTGGGCGGGATCATGCAGGGCGCGGTCAAGGGCTGACTTTCCTGCCGACTTTCCTGCTGACTTTCCTCTTTCCCTCTCCTACCAGGAGGACTTCCATGACTGAGAGCACGGAGACCTTTCCGCCCGGATTCCTGTGGGGCTCCGCCACCGCCGCGTACCAGATCGAGGGCGCGGTGCGGGAGGACGGCCGCACACCGTCGATCTGGGACACCTTCAGCCATACGCCGGGGAAGGTGCTGGGCGGTGACACGGGCGACGTGGCGGTCGACCACTACCACCGGATGCGGGACGACGTACGGATGATGGCCGACCTGGGGATGAGCGCGTACCGCTTCTCGGTCTCCTGGCCGCGCGTGCAGCCGACCGGCCGGGGTCCGGCCGCCGAGCGCGGCCTGGACTTCTACCGCGCGCTGACGGATGAGCTGCTGGCGGCCGGAATCACGCCCAGCCTGACGCTGTACCACTGGGATCTGCCGCAGGAGCTGGAAGATGTCGGGGGCTGGCCGGCGCGCGACACGGCGTACCGCTTCGCGGAGTACGCGGGCCTCGTCGCTCAGGCGCTGGGCGACCGTGTCGAGCTGTGGACGACGCTCAACGAGCCCTGGTGCAGCGCCTTCCTGGGGTACGGGTCCGGGGTGCACGCGCCCGGCCGTACCGACCCGGTGGCCGCCCTGCGCGCCGCCCACCACTTGAACCTGGGCCACGGCCTGGCCGTACAGGCGCTGCGTGCCGCGCTTGCGGCGCGGGCGCCGACGCCGGCGCGGATCGGCGTAAGCCTCAACCCGAGCGCGGTCAGACCACTGACGCGGTCGGCGGGCGACCTGGACGCGCAGCGCCGCATCGACGCCCTCGCGAACCGCGTCTTCACCGGCCCGATGCTGACGGGCGAGTACCCGGCCGACCTCCTCGCCGACACCGCGCACCTGACGGACTGGTCGTTCGTACGGGACGGGGACGCGCAGACGGCAGGCGCGCCCCTCGATTTCCTGGGCATCAACTACTACTCACCGGCGGTGGTTTCGGCGCCCACCGCCGACACCGCGGCGGACAACCGCCGCGACGGCCACGGCCCGAGTGACCACTCCCCCTGGCCCGGCTCGGAGTCCGTCACCTTCCACCAGCCGCCGGGCGAACTGACGGCGATGGACTGGTCCGTCGACCCGACCGGCCTGTACGACCTGCTGATGCGTTACGCCCGCGAGGCCCCCGGCATCGCGCTGATGGTCACGGAGAACGGCGCGGCGTACGACGACAAGCCCGCCACCGACGGCACGGTCCACGACCCGGACCGCATCCGCTACCTGCACGGCCACTTGGCGGCGGTGCGGCGGGCGATGCGGGACGGGGCCGATGTGCGCGGTTACTTCCTCTGGTCACTGATGGACAACTTCGAGTGGGCGTACGGCTACAGCAAGCGCTTCGGCGCGGTGTACGTCGACTACGAGACGCAGACACGCACGCCGAAGTCGAGCGCGCAGTGGTACGGGCGGATCGCGAGGACGGGCGTACTGCCGTACCCCATGCTGGACGACTGACGACGACGATGCCCCCGGCCGCCCGGATCGCACGTGACGGCACATCCGAGTCCCCGCTGTCGACGGCACGCTCGGCGGCCTGCAGCCGCCGGGCCATCTCCGGGTGTCTCTCGATCTCTACGATTACGCCCAGCGCCGGTGGAACATCCGGATCGGCAGAACTCCGGCAGCCGGGACAGCACGACCGCCAAATACAGCCTGCCGCAACGCAGGCAGCGTCAGATCGAGAGCGCCTGGGCACTCACTGTGACGATCTGTCGAGCTTGAGCCGCCCGAGTTCGAACCAAGTCCTTTTGCCCCTGCCGGGCCCGTGCGTACAGACGCCCCAGGCATCGGCGCCGTACGAGATCAGCATCATCCCGCGCCCGCTCTCCTCGTCGGCGGCGGGTGCTCGGCACTCCGGGAGCCCCGGCGCGCTGTCGTGGACGAGCACACGGAGGCGGTGAGGGTCGGCCCAACCGGCGGAGAGAGTCACGGGGCTGGTGCACGCGGTGGTGCGGCAGGCGTTGACGGCGTTGGTGACGGCCTCGGAGGTGAGGAGGAGCGCGGCGTCGGTGAGGTCGGCGCGGCCTGCGACGGCGAGGAGTGTACGGACGGTCTCGCGGGCGGTGCGGACCCAGACGGGGTCGGGCGGGAAGACGAGGGATACGTCGGTGGCGCGGGGCGGGTCCTCCATGGGGGCCTCCTGTGAGCGCGCAGCGCGTTGTGGTGACCAGGTCCGCCCTCAAATTGCCTAAGGCCGGGGGTACTTCCTCTTACTGCGCGGTTGGTTCGGTCGCTCACGAAGGTAGGGAACGCGTTTCGCTAGGTGCAACCGTTTACCGGATATGTCACCAGAGTGGGTGACAGGCGAACGTTCCAGTGACCACGGGAGTTTGCACCGACAGACTGCGCTGCAGGAGGTCGAACATGCCACCCAGGAGCAACCCCAGCGAGCGGCAGCGACGGCTCGGGCTCGAACTTCGCAAGCTCAGGAACGGCGCGGGGCTTTCCGGCGACCGAGCCGGCGCCCTGCTCGATGCGGACCGCACGCGGATCAGCAACATCGAAGCGGGCCGGATCGACGTGTCTCGAAACCGGCTCTACAAGCTGCTGCGGGAGTACGGATGCCCACACGGCCCGTACTTCGACGGGCTCATGGAAATGGCGCAGGAACTGGGAAAGGGATGGTGGGACGACTTCAAGGACGCCATCGGACCGAGGGCGCGCGACCTCGCGGAACTGGAGTCTCGCTGCTCCGGCATCCGCATCCACGAGCCGCTTTTCATTCCAGGCATGTTCCAGACCGAGGATTACGCGCGCGCGGTGGTCACCACAGCAGAGCAGGACCAGAACAAGGAGCGTGTGGACCGGTACGTAGAGTTTCGTATGGCCAGGCAACGCGTCCTGACCGACCCCGACGCGGTCCCGTACCACGCAATCGTCCACGAGGCCGCTCTACGCCTTCACGTCGGCGGCACCGGGACGCTGCGTAAGCAGTTGCTGCGACTGATCGAGATCGCCCGCCTGCCCAACGTGACGCTCCAGATCTTCCCCTTCGAGCGCGGCGCTTACGCCGCGTTCAGCCGTCCGTTCATTCTCTTCAGCGGTGCGACACGGGAGTTGGACACCGTCTACATCGAGCACCCGCTGAAATCCGCCTTCCTGGGGGATGGAGATGCCATCGACAAGTACGGCAAGATGTTTGAGCGACTCTCCGAACTGGCGCTCGAACCGGTCGATCCGGAGTCCGCGCCGGAGTCTCACGACAGCCGGGACTCGCTGAGCCTGATCCAGCACATCATGTACGAACTGTAGGGAGTCAGATGCCGCAGCTCACCTGGCAGAAGTCCTCGTTCAGCACCGGCGGCGAGGGTGAATGCGTCGAGTTGGCAACCGGCGCCACCGGCCACATCCACCTCCGCGAGAGCGACCGCCCCATGGAGATCACCACCGCGACGCCGACGGCCTTGGCAGCGCTGCTGAACGCGATCAAGGACGAACGCATCGTGGGCTAGGGGCAGGGGCGTTGGCGGTCCCGGGGCGTTGGCGGTCCCGGGGCGTTGGCGGTCCCGGGGCGTTGGCGGTCCCGGGGCGTTGATTGCTTCTGGCGTGGGGGCCGCCACATGTAAGTGTGGCGTCGGAGGCCCGCCCCTCAAGGGCGCTCCTGCGTCGCGTCGCCTGCGGCGATTGCGCTGCGCTTAACCCTTGACCGGCGAACCTCCGCCGCAATGCTTCTGGGGGGCGGCCCCCGGGGGGAGCCCACGGGGAGGTCCGGTAATTGGCTGCTGTTTCGCTGCCGACCGACGGGCTCGGTAAGTGGGGCGCACCACGTCTAGGGGGCGGCGCGGCCCCAGACTCAGCGACTGCGGCGACGGCCGTTGGCGTGACAGCCCCATTCCCACGCACACGCGCACCCACGACGGCGGCCAGCCGCTCCCACCGGTCGACCTGCGGACTCATGCCTGGCGCGGGTGGGGCGCGACAGTTGAATGGGGGACTCGGGCCGGCGTGGCGCCCACCCCGGCCGGTGGCCGGTTGAGCGACAAGCCCGTTGCCGATGTGGGTGGGTAGTGGCGCACCGAAACGCAGGACGCGGCATGACACTCGGCGGCCCCCCGGCCCCCCAGTCGCACGAACCCACGAGCCCCATACTCCACACCAGCCGTCTCCCTCCCGACGGTCGGCGCAGTCCGTGGGGGCCGAGTGGGTCGAAACGCTCCCGTGACGGCCGCAAGCGAAACGGCGGGGACTGGTGAGGTTGGAGGGGCGTTGGGATTCATCAAGTGTGGGGTTCGTCGCGTTCCGAGCCCGGAGCCCGCCAAGAGCAGTAGTCGGGCGCTACTTGAGCCCAGGCGGCGTCGGAATGGACGTGCCCGAGTACCACGTTCCTGCCAGGCCGCCGGACCGACGGCACGATCAACCATCACGTCGGCTGACCGGCGGGGCTGCCATGGGTCGAAACGCTCCCGTGACAGCCGGAAGCGATGCGGCTGAGATGGGTGGGACTGGAGGGGTGCTGGGAATTGCCATGTGTTGGGTTAGTTGCGTTCCGAGCCCGGAACCGGGCTGCTGGAACGACCGAACCGCGCCAGAGGCGATGGTTCGGGTTCTGGGGAACCGTGTCCGGGTCCGCTGGGTGCCCTGCTCCCTTCAGGCCGCCGAGGCCAACGGCCCGTGAGCCGTCACGCCAGCTCGCTAGTGCCGCATCAGGCAACGTTTGCCCTGGCTGTGGTGAAGCACCACGCACCGTTCAGACGTTGCGCCAGATCGCAGCCATGGCCCCGGCGGAACGGGCGGCAGACGTCCCGCCACTGCCTTGACCTCTCTCCGATACACCAGCATTCCGTCGGACGGCGTAGAGACGCCCGCCACTGCTCGCTGCCGTAAGCACGCGGACGTAGCGTCATCCACAGGTGGCCGACTTCGAACGTGAATCGAGGAAAACCGAGATGGCAGTGTTGGTACACAATCAGGGCGCGGACTGGAACCAAGAGCTTTACCAGGCGACCTTCGACCGGACGACCGACCGCGCAAATCCGCCCGCCGGGCTCATTGCCCACTTCGGGGCGCCTGGCGAGGCGGGCGGTTGGCAGGTCATCGACGTATGGGAGTCGGAAGACGCGTGGCCGCTTCATGGAAGAGGCGGTTTACCCTGCCGCACAGGAACTCGGAGCGCCGCCGTTCGACACGAAGATGGTCGAGATCTACAACTCCTTGATCCCGTAGCGGGGCCAGTGCCGTTCGAGCGGTCGGACCCTGTCCGCCTGTCGTCGGCAGGGCAAACGTTGCCTGATAGGGCACTAGCTCACCGGCACGCGAATCACACCAACCAGTCGTTCGCGCGGTACCTGTGGGGCTGGGACTGTTGGGGCTGGAGGTGTCTTCGGATTCGCCATGTACCGGGTACATCGCGTTCCGTGCCCCCGGAAAGGGCCGCTGTGGCAACGGATTCCGATCGGTGACGAAGGCGGGGCTGCCGCGGAAGTGAGGCGAAACGGGCGCGCCTGTGTGTCACGTGCTGGGTTCGTCCCATCCCGCCGATGTGGGAGCCGGGGCAGTGCCCCACTGGGCCGGCTGAGAGCCGCTAATTGCCCATCTTGTCCGGTCGAGAGTGTCGGCTGTCCAACTGGCCGGGCCGAGAGCGTCCGCCGCCCCTGCTGGTCGGGCCGAAAGCTTCGAACCCCTATCGGCGTGGCCGTGAGTGACGAGCCACCCTGCGAGCCCGATCGCTCGTCCGGCCGGACCGCCGACAGGACCCACCCGCCCCTGGACGCCCCTCCACCCACCCACACCAGCCACGTGCTTGCACCCCAACCGGCCACCGGCCGGGGTGGACGCCACACCCACCCGAGTCCCCCCATTCAACTGTCGCGCCCCACCCGCAGGCCCAAGAGTCTGCAGGTCGTCCCGCCAGCCTCGCCGTCCGCCCACGTGGGTGCTCGCGTGCGTCGGAATGGGGATGTCCCGCCAGCGGCCGTTCCTGCAGTCGCTGAGCCTGGGGCCGCGCCGCCCCCTCAACCTGCCGCGCCCCACCCACTCACCCGACAGCCACCGAGCCGACCCGCGCCACTCCCCCAGCCCCCGTGCAGGGCGTTTTTCTTTGGGCCGTCCCCGTACAAGCGTTAGCGGTGGGCCGGGGCGACGGGTCAAGGGTGGGCCGCAGGCACATCGCGCAGCGACGCGACCGTAGGGAGCGCCCTTGACGCGGCGGTCCGGCCCACCGACA
The DNA here is from genome assembly GCF_040611155.1 of Streptomyces sp. NPDC002994. Lineage (NCBI taxonomy): Bacteria > Bacillati > Actinomycetota > Actinomycetes > Kitasatosporales > Streptomycetaceae > Streptomyces > Streptomyces sp. NPDC002994. Next base: position 1,235 of record NZ_JBEXNQ010000039.1, on the reverse strand, counting down.
CTCGAGCGCTCGGGACGGCCCGAAACCCCCAGAAGCGAGCCTTGGTTACCCACCCCCGGTGACGCCCCTACGCCCCCGGCGTAGCCTGGAAATGGACTCGGGGATCGCAATCGCTCGCTGCGCGCTACGCGCCAGGAGGCGGATGACCATGGCCACGCTCGTGTGCAAGAACTTCGATTCCGCAGATGAGACCCGCCCCTTCGAGGACGGAAAGGGCAGGCTCGACCTGCTCAACACAGACCGAGGCCCGGTGGGCCGTGCCGTCTTCGAGCCGGGCTGGCAGTGGTCCAAGCACGTCAAGCCCATCGCCGGGACCGACAGCTGCCAGGCTGCCCATGTCGGCTACGTCGCGAGCGGCCGAATGAAGATCGTCATGGACGACGGCGAGAGCGCGGAAGCCGGACCGGGCGACTTCATCTCCATCGCGCCCGGCCACGACGCCTGGGTGCTCGGCGACGAACCCTGCGTGACCCTCGACTGGGTCGGCTTCGGGGACTACGCCGTACCCGCCGGCTCCTGAACCTCCGGCCCCCCGCCGCCCCAGCACCAGCACCGGCACCGGCACCAGCACCAGCACCGCGCCCCCATAGGTCCCTGGTCCCGAGGGGCGGCGGTAAGCCATCCGTGTTGTCATCGATGGAGGAGAGAACAACGTCCCGAATGCGGGAGGAATCCAAAAATCATGGCTACGAACAAGCAGCTCAAGGCCCGCGACATCATGACCAGCGGGGTTCAGTGTGTCGGTGCGCACCAGTCGCTGTACGACGCGGCGCAGATGATGCGTGACCTGAACGTCGGTTGTCTGCCCATCTGCGGCGACGACAACAGGCTCACCGGCCTGATCACCGACCGCGACATCGTCGTCCAGTGTTGCGCCGAAGGCGTCGACCCGGCGACGGTGCAGGCCGGCACCCTGGGCGGGCACGTGCACTGGATCGACGCCGACGCGGACGCCAACGAGGCTCTGCAGACCATGGAGACGCACCAGATCAAGCGCGTCCCGGTCATCGACGTCGCAGGCGGCCACCAGCTCGTCGGAATGATCACGGAAGCCAACCTCGCCAAGAACCTCAGCGACGAACAGATCGCCGAGTTCGCAACGCGCGTCTACGCGAACGTCGCAGGATAGCTGCGGCCGCCACCACAAAATATCGACGAGCGTCCGCCCGACCAGTTCCGGATGCGCGTGCGTCTGCGCGAAGTGCCCGGCCACCACCCGCGCCCCCAGCTTCCAC
>NZ_JBEXNQ010000038.1:0-69827 GCF_040611155.1 Streptomyces sp. NPDC002994 | reverse complement strand
GGCACCCGCCCCACGGCCGCCAGGCCGGGCGCACCCAGCACCCGCCCGCAGGCGCCGACGGCGAGCCGCGTCCACTGGGGCCACCCGCACCCTTCCCCACCTCCCGCACGGGTGATGCGGGAGGGCACCCCCCACGGCCGCCAGGCCGGGCGCAACCACCGCCTGCCCTCAGCCGAAAAACAAGCTAGTTCATCACCTGGCCGGACGGGGCCGGGGACGCCGACTGGGACGGGTGCTGTGAGTTCTCCAGGGCTGCCGCGGCGGCGACCCGGTCCAGGTCGACCTGGCGGTGCCAGCCCCGCTCGCCGCGGGCCAGGAGCCAGGCCGTCGCCTCGTCCGGCGGCATGGCGGCGGCCACCAGCCACCCCTGCACCGCGTCGCAGCCCAGGTCCCGCAGCCGCTCCCACGTCTCGTCGTCCTCGACGCCCTCGGCGACGACCAGCAGGCCGAGCGAGTGGGCGAGGTCGACCGTACAGCGGACGATTTCGGCGTCCTCGTTGTCGACGGCCAGCCGGGCCACGAACGACCGGTCGATCTTGAGCTCGCTCACCGGAAGGCGACGGAGGTGGACGAGGGAGGAGTAGCCCGTACCGAAGTCGTCCAGGGACATCTTCACGCCGTGCCCGGTCAGCCCGGCCAGCGTGTCCGCCGCCCGCTGCGGGTCCTCCAGCAGCACGTGCTCCGTTATTTCGAGCTGCAGGGAGCCGGCGGGGACACCGTGCCGGGCCAGCCGCGCCGCCACCGCGCCCGCGAAGCCCGGCGTGTGGACGTCGCGCGGCGAGACGTTCACGGCGACCGGGGTGTTCAGCCCCTGCGCCCGCCAGCGCGCGACCTGCGCGAGCGCGGTCTCCAGGACGTACTCCGTCAGGTGCGGCATCAGCCCCGACGACTCCGCGATGGCGATGAACTCGTCCGGGGGGACCCGCCCGCGCTCCGGATGCACCCACCGGACCAGCGCTTCCAGGCCGGCGACCTGCCCGTCAAAGCGGACCTTCGGCTGGTAGTGGAGCTCGACCTCGCTCGCGTCCAGCGCCCGCCGCAGGTCGCCCAGCAGGCCCAGCCGGTCCGGCGTGTTGCTGTCCCGCTTGGATTCGTAGACCTCTACGCCCGTACGGTCGCGCTTGGCCTGGTACATCGCCACGTCCGCGCGCCGCAGCAGCCCTTCCGCGTCCAGCGCGTGGTCGGGGAAGACCGCGACGCCCGCGCTGGCCTCCAGAACGAGCGTCAGGCCGTCCAGGTCGAGCGGCGAGGACAGTTCGGCCACCAGGTGCCTGGCGACGCGCTGCGCACTGGTCGTCGAGTCCGCCTTCGGGAGCAGGACCGCGAACTCGTCGCCGCCGAGCCGCGCGGCCTCCGCCCCGCGCGGCAGCGCCAGGCGCAGCCTGTCGGCTATCTGGATCAGCAACCGGTCGCCCGCCAGGTGGCCGAGCGTGTCGTTGACCGCCCGGAAGCGGTCGAGGTCTATCAGCACGAGAGCCGACCGGGTGCCGATGTTCTCGGCTTCCTCCAGCGCGGGCCAGGCCCGCTCCAGCAGCCACTGCCGGTTCGGCAGCCCGGTCAGCGGGTCCCGCAGCTGCTCCTCCGCCCGGGCCCTGGCGATCCACAGCGTGGAGTCGAGCGCTATCAGCGGTACGGCGAACAGCGGCAGCAGCACGGGCAGCGCCACCGCGATCACGCAGATCAGGGGTGCGATGCCGAGCAGGGCGACCGCGACGAGCGCCTGCCGGTACAGGGCTGTCCGGGCGACGGACGGCAGCCGTCCGCCCCGCGGCGCCAGCGCGTACCAGAGCAGCAGCCGGGTGAGGGCGAGATACGCCGTGGCGGCGAGCACGACTTCCGGGACCGTCTCGATCCCCCACGCCAGCGGCTGCCAGGGCTTCTCGACGGTCGGTACGTCGCCGAACACGGCCAGGACGAGCGCCGCGGCGCCTATCCCGAGTATGTCCACCGCGCCGTGCAGCAGTCCCTGCTTCCAGCGGTGCCTGCGGGCCATGCCGACCAGCACCACGACCGCCAGGCTGACCAGACCGGCGGGCACCCAGCCGTACAGCAGCAGCACGGCCAGGGTGAGCGCGGCGCCCGATCCCGTGCCGCCCCACCAGCGGTCGCGGCCGAGGGCGACGAGATGGCCGACGATGATCCCGGTGAGCAGCGCGAGGGACCAGCCGACCGTGCCGTCGGGGAACAGCGCGCGGTCCCCGGTCAGGGCGCGGAAGATCCCGGTGGCCAGGACAAGGGCGGCCAGTGTCACGACGGCGGTGGGCAACGCCCTCGGGGCGTCTGCCCACCGCCGCAGCCGTGAGGCCGGGTCGGCACTCTCGGTCGGTTTCATTCCGTCCCTCTCACAGCCGGCGGTGCCCGTGCCAAGCGATGGCCCCGTTGTCATGCCATCCACGACTGAAATCCCTTCCCCAGGCTCCTCATGAGCAGGGGACACCCGTTGCAGCCGTGCACGGCAGGCGCACATCTCAACAGTAGGCCGCAGAAGGCTCTCCCGGGCAGCTGTCCACCGCTGTTGCCCGAATGCGACCCAGCCACCCGCGTCCGTCTGCTATGCGCTGAACGGGTGATCCCGACTGCGGTTCTTCCCCCCCTCTCACCGGGCCTTTCCCCGTCCCGCGCCACGCCTACTCCTCGGTCGGCACAGCCACTTCACGCGCCGCGTCCGGACCCTCCGCCAAAAGGACGGCAAATCCCTCTTCGTTCAGCACAGGCACCTTCAACTGCATGGCCTTGTCGTACTTCGAGCCCGGGCTGTCGCCGACCACCACAAATCCGGTCTTCTTTGAAACAGATCCAGTCACTTTTGCGCCAAGACTCTGGAGCGCCTCTTTCGCGCCGTCCCGCGTGTAGTTCTGCAGGGTCCCGGTCACCACGACCGTGAGGCCTTCCAGCGGGCGGGGCCCCTGCTCCTCGCCGGCGCCCTCCTCCTCCATCCGGACCCCGGCGTCCCGCCACTTGCGCAGGATCTCCCGGTGCCAGCCCTCCTCGAACCACTGTTTGAGCGAGGCGGCGATGGTCGGTCCGACGCCCTCCACGGCGGCCAGTTCCTCCTCCGAAGCCTGCTCGATCCGCTCCAGCGAACGGAACTCGCGGGCCAGCGCCTCCGCCGCGACCGGCCCCACGTGCCGGATGGAAAGACCGGTGATGACGCGGGCCAGCGGCCGCTGCTTCGCAGCCGCGATGTTCTCCAGCATGGCGAGGGTGTTCTTCTTCGGCTCGCCCTCCTGGTTGGCGAAGAAGGTGACGACCTTCTCCTCGCCCGTCTTCGGATCCCGCTTGGGAAGCCCCGAATCCTGGTCCAGAACGTACGACTTGATGGGCAGCAGCTGCTCCACCTTCAGGTCGAACAGATCGCCCTCGTCGCGCAGCGGCGGCTCGGCCGGCTCCAGCGGCCTGGTGAGCGCGGCCGCCGCGACGTACCCGAAGTTCTCGATGTCCAGGCACTTGCGGCCGGCCAGGTAGAACAGCCGCTCCCGCAACTGCGCCGGGCAGGAACGGGCGTTGGGGCAGCGGAGGTCGATGTCGGCCTCCTTCATCGGCCGCAGCGGCGTACCGCACTCCGGGCACTCGGACGGCATCACGAACTCCCGCTCGCTGCCGTCCCGCAGGTCCACCACGGGCCCCAGGATCTCGGGGATGACGTCGCCCGCCTTGCGCAGCACCACCGTGTCCCCGATGCGTACGCCCTTGGCCTTCACCACTTCCTGGTTGTGCAGGGTGGCGAACTCGACCTCGGAGCCGGCGACCGTCACCGGCTCCACCTGGGCGTACGGCGTCACGCGCCCCGTACGCCCGACCCCCACCCGGATGTTGACCAGCTTGGTGTTGACCTCCTCCGGCGCGTACTTCCAGGCGATGGCCCAGCGCGGCGCCCGCGAGGTCGAGCCGAGCCGCCCCTGGAGCCGGATCTCGTCGAGCTTGACGACGACGCCGTCGATCTCGTGCTCCACGGAGTGCCGGTTCTCGCCGAAGTACGCGATGAACTCCCGTACGCCCGCGAGGTCGTCGACGACCTTGTTGTGCCGTGCGACCGGCAGGCCCCACTCGCGCAGCAGCTCGTACGCCTGCGACAGGCGGTCGATGTCCAAGCCCTCACGGGCCCCGATGCCGTGCACCACCATGTGCAGCGGGCGGCTCGCGGTGACCTTGGGGTCCTTCTGCCGCAGCGAACCGGCCGCCGCGTTGCGCGGGTTGGCGAAGGGCTTCTCCTCCGCCGCCACCAGACGGGCGTTCAGCTCCAGGAACTTCTCCATCGGGAAGTAGACCTCGCCGCGGATCTCGACCAGGTCCGGGATCCGGTCGCCCTTCAGCCGGTCCGGGATGCCCGCGATCGTACGGACGTTGGGCGTGATGTCCTCGCCCGTGCGCCCGTCGCCCCGCGTCGCGGCCCGCGTCAGCCGGCCCTTCTCGTACGTCAGATTGACCGCGAGGCCGTCCACCTTCAGCTCGCACAGCAGGTGGTAGGGCACGGAGCCCAGCTCGCCCGCGACCCGCTCGGCCCAGGCCGCCAGCTCCTCGTCGTCGAAGGCGTTGTCGAGGGAGAGCATGCGCTCGCGGTGCTGGACCGCGGTGAAGTCCGTTTCGTACGCTCCCGCGACCTTCTGGGTCGGCGAGTCGGGCGTCCGCAGCTCGGCGTACTCGTCCTCCAGCGCCTCCAGCGTGCGCAGCAGTTGGTCGAACTCGGCGTCGCTGATGACCGGCTGGTCCTTCACGTAGTACCGGAAGCGGTGCTCCTCGATCTGCTCAGCGAGCTGTGCGTGCCGCTCCCGTGCCTCCGCGGGTACCGCCGCCTGCTGTTCGCCAGCCATCGTCCTGTCCTCCCGTTTCCGATTCCCGTCCCCGTTACTCAGGGTTGTCCGCGAGCGATCTCGCCGCCCGGACGCAGTGGGCGAGCGCCGCGCGCGCATAGGAGGGAGAAGCCCCCGCGAGCCCGCATGACGGAGTGATCACCAGGGACTCCGCCAGAGTCCCCGGATTCAGCCCCAGCCTGCGCCAAAGCGTCCTGACACCCATGACGCTACCGGCCGGGTCTGACAATGCGGCGTCGGTGCCCGGCACGATTCCGGCGAACAGTTGCGTACCGCCCTCCACCGCCTCACCGATCGACTCCTCGTCACGCTCGGTGAGCAGGGAGAAGTCGAACGAGACCCCCGCCGCGCCGGCCCGGCGCAGCAGCGCGAACGGCACGTCCGGCGCGCAGGAGTGCACGACCACCGGGCCGTCACTCACCCCCATCACGTCCCGCAGCGTCCCCTCGACGACCTGACGGTCCACGGCGCGGTACGTCCGGTATCCGCTGGCGGTCCTGACCTGCCCGCGCAGTACGGACGTCAGCGACGGCTCGTCGAGCTGGAGCACCACCTGCGCGCCCGGCACCCGCCGCCGCACCTCCGCGAGGTGCCCGCGCAGGCCCTCCGCCAGGGAGCCCGCGAGATCGCGGACCGCGCCCGGGTCGCGGAGCACGGCCTCGCCGTTGCGCGTTTCCACTCCTGCGGCCAGCGTCCACGGCCCCACGGCCTGCACCTTCAGCGGCCCCGTGTACCCCTGGGTGAACTCCTCCAGTGCGTCGAGGTCCTCCCCCAGCCAGGACCGGGCGCGCCGGGTGTCGCGCCCCGGCCGGTCGCTGAAGCGCCAGCCGCTGGGTTCGAGATGGACGTACATCTCGACGAGCATCCCGGCGGTCCGCCCGATCATGTCGGCCCCGGGGCCGCGCGCGGGGAGTTCCGCGAGGTACGGGAAGTCCTCGAAGCTGCCGGTGACGGTCCTGGCGGTCTCCCGGGCGTCTCCACCGGGCATGGACCCGACGCCGGTCGCCGGGCCCCACACGTATCCGCCCTCGTGCGCGCTCATCGGCCGGGCCGCACGGTGATGTCGTTGACCTCGGCGTCGCGCGGGAGGTCGAGGGCCATGAGGATCGTCGTCGCGACTGACTCGGGATCGATCCAGCGCGACGGGTCGTACTCCTTGCCCTCCTGGGAGTGGACCTTCTCCTGCATGGCGCTGGCGGTACGCCCCGGATAGACGGAGGTGACCCGCACGCCGTTGCCGTGCTCCTCCTGACGCAGGGAGTCGGCGAGGGCCTTCAGTCCGTGCTTGCTCGCGGCGTACGGTCCCCATTCGGCGTGCGCGGCGAGCCCGGCGCCCGAGTTGACGAAGACCACGTGGCCCTTGTCCTGGCGGAGTTGGGGCAGGAAGAGCCGGGTCAGCTCGGCCGGGGAGATCAGGTTCACGTTGAGCTGGTGGTGCCAGGTCTTGGTGCCGAGGTCGCCGATCCGGCCGAGGTCTACGACGCCCGCGATGTGCAGCAGCGAGTCCACCCGCTCCGGCATGGGCTGGTGGGAGAACGCCCAGGAGAGCCTGTCCGGGTTCGCGAGGTCGCCGACGAGCGTACGGGCGCCGGGGAGAGCCTCGGCGAGCTGCTTGGCGCGGCCCGCGTCGCGGGCCATCAGGACGACGTCGTCGCCGCGCTCGTGCAGGCGGCGGGCGACGGCCGCGCCGATGCCCGATCCCGCTCCGGTGATCACATGTGTAGCCATAGGGCCCATGCTCGCATCACCGCACTCCCAGAGACTCCTCAAGGTAGGCGAGCGCCGCGACGCCGTCCTCCGCGAAGAAGACCAGGTCGGCGAGGGGTACGGGCAGGAAGCCCTCCGCCTCCATCCGCTGGAACTGCAGCTTGAGGCCGTCGTAGAAACCGGCCGTGTTGAGCAGCACCACGGGCTTGGTGTGCAGCCCGTGCTTTTTCAGCTCCAGTATTTCGGTGGCCTCGTCCAGCGTGCCGGTGCCGCCGACCATGACGACGACCGCGTCGGACTTGGCGAGCAGCAGCGCCTTGCGCTCGGCGAGGTCCTTGGCGATCACCATCTCGTCGGCGTTCTCGCGCGCCACGGTGCGCAGGAACTCCACCGATACGCCGACGAGCCGCCCGCCGGCCTCCTGCACGCCGTCCGCGACGACCTTCATCAGGCCGGCCTCCGAGCCGCCCCACACCAGGGTGTGGCCGCCCTTGCCGATCAGTTCGCCGAATTCGCGGGCGGGGCGGGTGTAGCGCTCGTCGAGGTCGGCGGCGGAGAGGAAGACGCAGATGTTCAGTGCCATGGGGGAAGAACCTACGCCGCACGAATGCTGAGAGAACAGAGCCCGCAGAAACCAACGAAAGGGTCGCCCGTGACCGCAGGACACCGCATCACCGTCGAGCAGGGCACCACTCATGTACGCGTCACGCACGGCGGGCAGGTGCTGGCGGAGAGCCGCCGCCCGCTGCTGCTGCGCGAGACCGGCCTGCCGGTGCGCTACTACCTCCCGCCCGAGGACGTCAGGACCGACCTGCTGACGCCTTCCGACCGGCGCACGCACTGTCCCTTCAAGGGATACGCGTCGTACTGGTCACTGCCGGACGCCCCCGATCTGGTGTGGGCCTACCTCGACCCGGTGCCGGAAGTGGCAGCCGTGAAGGGCCACTTCTGCTTCTACGACACGGAGGTTGTCGGTACGGGCTGAAGTTTTTTCGCGGGGAGCGATGAGTTCCCCGGCGCCGGCCGGTCAGCCCCTCATGACCAAAGTGATTTCCCGTGACGGCACGCCCATCGCCTGTGAACGGCGGGGCGAGGGGCCGCCGTTGATCCTGGTGGGCGGTGCGTTCAGCACGGGCACCGCCGAGGCGCCGCTGGCGGCGTTGCTCGCGCCGCGATTCGGCGTCGTCACGTACGACAGGCGCGGCCGCGGCGCCAGCGGGGACACCGCGCCCTACGCGGTCGCCCGCGAGGTCGAGGACCTGGCGGCCCTGGTCGCGGAAGAGCGCGGGCCCGTGTCGGTGTACGGCATGTCGTCGGGCGGGGCGCTGGTCCTGGAGGCGGCGGCGAGCGGGGTGCCGTTCGACAGGATCGCCGTGTACGAGCCACCCTTCACCGTCGTCGAACCGGACGACAGGATCGCCAAGGCGCGGTACACGACACGCCTCGGCGAACTCCTCGCGGCGGGGGACCGCGGGGGCGCAGCCGAGCTCTTCCTGTCGGTGGTGGGCATGCCGCCCGAGGTCGTCGAGCAGGTCCGGAAGGCGCCGATGTGGCCGGAACTGGAGGCGGTGGCACCGACGCTGGCGTACGACGACGCGGTGATGGGCGACGGCACGGTGCCGGTGGAACGGCTGGCGTCCGTCGGACCGCCGGTGCTCGTGGTCGATGGCGGGGCGAGCCCGCACGTGATGCGGGAGGCCGCCCGACGGGTCGCGGGCGCGGTGCGCTGCGGCAGGCACCGCACCCTGACGGGCCAGGTCCATGACGTGGCCCCGCAGGTTCTGGCCCCGGTGCTGCGGGACTTCTTCACGGCGTGAGAGAGGCGTGAGAGAGGGCGCGGCGTCGCATTGTTCGCCAGGCGTTGGCCGAGGGTTCTGTGGGAAGTCATCTGGAGGCGCGACGGTATGGCGTGACGTGGCCGAGGATCGGCGGGGGAGGCGTCTGTGGCGGTGGGGGAAAGACAGACAGTCGAGGAACCACGCCTCGGCATCAGGCGGGAATCGCGCTCGGCCCGGTCGCGGCGCAGTTTCCTGGTGACGTTTCTGCCGCTGCTGGCGGTCGTGCTGACCGGAACGGCCGCACTGGCCGTGTCGGGGAACATCCTGCTTCCGGCAGAGCGTGTCATCACGCTGGAGGGCAGGATGGCCTCCAAGCGGGACTTCTTCGAGGACGAGGAGGTCAAGCGCCTTCTGCTGAAGCATCACATCCGGGTTCACATCACCAGTTCGGGATCGCGCGAGGTCGCCGTGCGTGCGGTCGACTCGTACGACTTCGTGTTCCCGTCCGGGCAGCCGGCCGGCGACCTGATCACCGGTGAGCGCGCGGCGAACAACCAGTACGCCAAGGTGCACCGCCCGTTCGTCAGCCCCATCGTGCTGCCGACCTACCGCGAGTACGCCGAGACGCTCGTCGACGCGGGCATCGCGAAGCCGCAGCGCGGCCCCGGGACGGACGAGCCGTACTACTACGCGCTGGACATGCCGAAGTTCCTGCGGCACATCCACGACAAGCGCCGCTGGAACGACATCGGGATACGGCGGCACGGGCTCGCCAACGCCAACAGGATCGTCGTCCAGACCCCCGACGTCTGCGGCTCCAACTCGGCCGGCACGTACCTGACGCTGGTCGCGTTCACCTGGCGCGGCGACGGCGACGAGGTGCCGGACACGGACCAGGAGGCCGACGAGCGCGCCCGCGACATCCGCCACCTCATGGAGCAGGGCCTGCCGGCCGCCGACGTCTTCCGCACCTACATCTCGCCCGAGGGCAAGAACATCGCCCCCGTGGTGGTGGCGTATGAACACCAGTACCTCGCCTACCAGGTCCGGTACAGGGCCAACGCGAAGAAGCTCGACTCCGGGCGCGTGCTGCTGTATCCCTCCGGCCAGTTCGTCACCCAGCCGCAGTTCATCGCGCTCAACAAGGACGGCGACCGGCTCGGGGAGCTGATCACCAACGACCCGGAGCTGCGGCGCCGCGCGATGGAGCTGGGCTTTCGCATCCTCGACCCCTCGGGCCAGGTGGCGGGCGACCAGCTCAGCCGCTTCCTCAGGGACCGTGAGATCCCGGTCCCGTCCATCACCGGCGACGCCACCAGGTCGGCCATGCCGCGGCTGCGCTACCTGGAGCGGATGATCTCCAGCGTCGGTGACTGCCCCGCGGCCGACGTCGTTCCCGGACGGCCGTGATGGGTGCGTGCCGCAGGGCCAACGGCCTGATCGCGCTGTGTCTCGCGGCCCTGCTGCTCGCGATCGCCACCGCCTGCTCCGAGGACCGCCCCGAGCCCACGACCCTGCGGGTGCTGGCCAGTCCGGAACTCGCCGACATGGGCCCCGTGCTCGACGAGCTGCGCCGCGAGACGGGGATCTCGCTGGAGATGGATTACCGGGGCACGGTGGACGCCGGCAGCGAGCTCGCCGGTCCCGGCGGCCGACGGCACGACCTGGCCTGGCTCTCCTCCGACCGTTATTACCTGCTCAAGGCCAGGGCGAACGGCGACCGCGGCGAAAAGCCCCTGGCCACCAGCATCATGAGCTCGCCCGTCGTGATCGGCATGAAGCGTGATGTCGCCGCACGGCTGCGCAAGGGCACGTCCGACGGCCAGATCTCCTGGGCCGACGCGGCCGACGCGGCGGCCGACGGATCCCTGCGGTTCGCGATGGCCGACCCGCGCCGCACGAACAGTGGTCTCGCGGCGCTCGTCGGAGTCGCGACCGCCGCGGCGGGAACCGGCACCGTGCTGCGCCCGGACGACGTCTCCTGCGACCGGCTGCGCGGCTTCTTCGCCGGACACGCGCTCACCGGCGATGCCTCCGCCAAGCTCGCGGGCGGCTTCACAGCACGCCAGGGCGAGCTGAACGCCCTCATCACGTACGAATCCGAACTCCTGGCGCTCAACAAGAGCGGCAGACTGCGCGAGCCGCTGGAGATCGTCTACCCCAGGGACGGCATGGTCCTGTCCGACTACCCGGTGCTGCTCCTCGACCCGGCGAAGCGGGCGGCGTACGACACGCTGGTGCAGTGGCTGCGCAGTGAACCCGTACAGAAGCGGATCATGGAACGCACCCTCCGCCGGCCGATCGATCCGGCAGTGCCCCGCAGCGAGCCACTGCGCCAACCTGTCGGCAACGCCCTCTACTTCCCCGACGACCAGAAGGTCATCGACCGGCTCCTCGCCGACTACGGAGACCCGGAGCGCGACCGTTCCTCGCAGGTGATCTTCCTGCTCGACTTCTCGACGTCGATGCGCGGCAAACGGATCGAGCGGCTGCGCGAGACGTTCGACGCTCTGGCCGGCGAAGACGACTCCAGCTCGGGCAAGTTCGCCCGCTTCCACCGAGGCGAGACTCTGACGGTGATGCGGTTCGGCGGCAGGGTGCTGGACGAGCGGAGCGTCACCTACGAAGGCCCGTCCGACCTGGACCGGTTGCGTGGCTTCGTCGCATCGGACGACTTCGACGACGCCACCGCCGTCTGGTCCTCGCTCGACCGCGCGTACCGCACCGCGTCAGCACTCGTACGGAAACACCCCGGCCGCAGCCTCTCCATCGTCCTGATGACCGACGGAGAGAACAACACCGGTATGGACGTGGACACGTTCGTCCGCCGTCACGCGCGACTGCCGAAAGACGCCCGGGCGGTGCGTACGTACGCCATTCGCTACGGCGAGGCGAACGCCCGGGAACTGGACCGAGGGGCACGGGCGACGGGCGGCCGCATGGTCGATGCCACCGACCGGTCCCTCATCAGCGCCTTCAAGGAGATCCGTGGGTGTACTGACTGAGGCGTGGTGGGGCGTGTGGTGGCCCTGGATGCTCCTGTGGCTGCTGACCGCCGCTGGAGCCGGGGCTCTGCTCGTCCTGGCCGTGCTGTGGCTCGTCCGCGGCAGGCGCGACCGCGACCAGACCCTGACGTACAGCATCTGCTTCTACCTCCACGACCGCTCCGTCATGGACCACTACCAGATGCGCGGATACGCCGCCGCCCTCCGCAAAGAGGTTGAGCAGCGGACCAGTGACAGCGCGGACGGCACCATCCGCGCCAAGGTCTTCGGCCTGAGCGCGGGCGCGGGCCGCAAGGACAACAGCGAGATCGTCAGCAAGTACATGGAGGTCGCCGAACCCATTTCGGTCATCGGCGTCATCATGGACGTCCTGGAGGAGAAGAACGTCATCGTCCATGTCGACCTGGCGGGCGAGACGATACGGCGCAACGCCGCGCTCACCCGGGCGCTCGCGGACCAGTCCCGCACCGCGTCGCCCTCCGCGCAGGCCGTGCGACTGCGCGACATCGAGGACTTCGTGCTCATACGCGGCCGGTTCCGCAAGATCAGCGAATCACCGGAGTCCACGGTGTTCCTGGCGCCGTACGGCGACCCCGAAGACCCTTCCCGGGGCCCGCGGGTGCGGGTCACCTGCGCGACCGAAGGGCTGCGCAACGAGGTCCCGCAGGGCACGTTCTCAGCCCGCTGCCTGGGCAAGGTGCAGGACTGGAACGCTCAGGACGGTGTGCTGGAAGTGCAGGCCATGGCGATCTTCCGATAGGCCGCCCCGTCATCCCTGACGGCGAGTTCGAACCAGATGCTCTTGCCGCCAGGCCCGTACAGCCCCTCCCCTATGGCGCCCCCGCCCCACCGGTCGGCGACGAGTTCGAGGATCGCGAGCCCGCGCCCCTCCTCGTCGTAGACGGACACCGCCTTGCGCAATGGCTTTGGCAGGTCCGGGCTCATGTCCCAGACGCTGATACGGAGTACGGGGTGCAGCCAGTGCAGGCGGACGGCGGCGGGTCCCTTGGTGTGGCATACGGAGTTCGTGGCGAGTTCGGAGGTCAACAGCTCGGCCCGGTAGCTCAGTTCATCAAGCTGGTGGGCCGCGAGGATGGCGCGCAGGGTGGTGCGGGCAATGCGGGGACTGCGCGGGTCACAGGGGAAGCTGAGCTCGTACTGCCAGGGTTGGTGGAACGGGATGGGGGTGGGGTGGCTGCCGTGGAGGGCGGGTTCTGTCCTCACGAGGCACCTCCTGGGGTGCGTGCGAACGGTGAACGAGTGGTCGCGTACCAGTGGGCGTGGGCGTCGTGACAGTGGCAGTGCCGATCGCGAAACCTGCCATCCCGGGCGGGCAGGGCGGACCGGTGCGCTTCCGTCTGGGACGGCTACGCGAGTGGTACGAGTCACACCGTAGCGCCGCAGTTACAACCCGTGCTACCCACTTCACTAAAACGGGTCAGACCTCCGGTCTCGGTGGACACCTGGGCAATGAGGTCGTCAAACTGTGCGCGCGAGTAAGGAGTTGACCCATGGCACCCCGTCAGGCCCCCACCATCCGCCAACGCCGATTCGGCGCCGAGCTCCGTCGACTACGTGAAGCCGTAGGTATGTCAGCCCCCACGGCGGGCGAGCGGCTCGGAGCGGACCGAACGATGATCTCCAACATCGAATCAGGGCGGTTCGGGATCAGCGAAGAGCGACTGCGTCGATTGGGCAGCATCTACGAGTGTGACGACCCTGAACTGATAGATGCCCTCTCCGACATGACGGGCGGCCGACCCAGGGGCTGGTGGGACGAGTACCGAGGCAAGATCCCGCCGGACTTCCTGGATGTGTCGGAACTGGAGCACCACGCGACCAGCCTGCGAACGCTGCAGACGGCGCACATCCCGGGCCTGTTTCAAACGGAGGAGCACGCTCGCGCGTTGTTCGACCTCTTCGTACCGGCGTTGCCACGGCTGGAGGTCGAGTTGCGGGTGGCCCACCGTCTGACGCGGCACGATGTCGTGGCGGATGACCGTGGTGTGCCGTATGTGGGATTGATCCACGAGGCAGCGCTGCGGATGCGGTTCGGAGGGCGCCGAATCGCGGCTGCTCAGCTGAATCGGCTCCTGGAGGAGAGCGAGCGTCCCAACGTTCGACTTCTGGTGATCCCGTTCACCGCCGAAGGTTTTCCCATGGCTGGGGACACGATGATGTACGCGACTGCCGCCAACCCCCACCTGGACACCGTGGAGGTGGACTCACCCATCGGTGCGGCCTTCTTCGACTCCCCTACGCAATTGGCCAACTTCCGGCGGCGACTGGACTTGGTCGAACAGGTGGCGTTGAATCCGAAGGGATCGAGGGACCTCATCCTCGACATCGCCAAAGACATGTGAGAGGCAGCGCGTCCTTGCCCGAGTTGAAGTGGCTGAAGTCGTCGTTCTCCGAGGCGTCCGGCAACGCCTGCGTCGAGGTCGCTGCGACGAGCCCTGAAGGGATCTCGCTCCGCGAGAGCGACAACCCGGACATTGTGGTCTCGACGAGCCAGCCGGCTCTGCGGGCGCTTCTGCTTGGGGTGAAGGCCGGGGGCGTCCAGTCCCCCGGCCGCTGAGGACCGCATCACACTGCCGGGGTACCAACCTCACCGCTGAGCAGATCCTCGACCGCGCCCTGCTGCGCAGCACACAGCTCGCGATCTGCCTCCGAAGCGCCGCAGCCCGAAGCCGGATCGACGGGAACGGGGCCGCAGACCCGGCCCGACAGAAGCTTGATCACCGTCAATGCACAGGCAGTACCCAGGCCCAGGGCCCCTACCAGGCCGCCCCCGCCCCCGACCGACCTGACCAGTCGCGGAGCAGCCCGTCCCAGAGCCAGGAGAGGCAGGCCGGGCGCGTACCAGACTTGCGTCATGACGGCAGCACACGACTACGAGCACCTGGTCGACCGGCTCAGTCCGTCCCAGGCGCGGAAGCTGCGGCTGATCATCACCCAGCACGACGAGCTGTCCTGTCAACCGGGACACCCCCGACACGGCCGGGGAGAGCGCCGAAGACGCCAGCGGGCTCCCGGACGACTTCCCCACGCTCTTCGGCAGCATCAGCGCGCCCGCCCACTACGCCGAACATCACGACGACTACGTGCGTGAACGTATGGAGCGGCACTTCGGCGCTGCCGAGTGATCACAACCGTCTTCGACACCGGCCCTCTACTGGCGGCGTTCAACACCAACGACAAGCGCCACGCCCAGTGCCTGGCTCTGCTGCCGTAGGCCGTCTGGCGTTCACCGGATCAGACGGAGGCGGTCGCCGCCGTGCGGCTCGTCGTCGCGATGGTCGCCGAGCCGACCACGCGTGGTCGCCGAGCCGACCACGCGTGGGCGTCGTACAGGACGATCGCCTGGCCGGGGGCGACCCCGCGCACCGGCTCGGTGAAGGTGACCCGGAGCTCCGAGCCGTCGATCAGCTCGGCGGTCACCTCCGTCTCGCCGCCGTGCGCGCGCAGCTGCGCGGTGTACGTGCCGCTCCCGGCGGGAGCCGTGCCGCACCAGCCAGGGACGTGACGTCCAGGGCCTCCACCGGGCCCACCGTCACCGTGTTGTTCACCGGGGAGATGTCCAGGACGTAGCGCGGCTTGCCGTCGGCGGCGGGGTGGCCGATGCGCAGGCCCTTGCGCTGGCCGATGGTGAAACCGAAGGCGCGTCGTGGGTGCCGAGCTTGGTGCCCGACTCGTCGAGGATGTCGCCCTCAGCCTTGCCGCCGAGACGGTCCGCCAGGAAGCCCTGGGTGTCGCCGTCCGCGATGAAGCAGATGTCGTAGGGGAAGCAGCACCCTGAGCGAAGCACAGGCGCGGGAGGAGGCCATCGCCTTCGCCGAGCAGCACGTGTCCTGGTTCAATGTGTCCGCCGGCGAGGTGACCGGGCGCGCGGTGAGTCACGAGCCCGGCGACGATCTGCACGCCTTCACCTGGCGGGCACGCGGCGAGCACGGTGACGGCCCGGAGCGGGTCGACCTGGAAGTGGACCGGCGGACGGGCAGCATCGTGTACTTCTCGGCAGCCCGGGCCGACGGATCCACCGAGGAGGCGTCGGTCACCCGCGAAGAAGCCATGGCCGCCGCGTCGGCGGTCGTGAGTGGCGGAACGACCTTGGTCTCCGCCGAACCGGACACGTGGGACCGGCCGCGGTGGCGGATCGTACTGGACCGCTCCGGCGAGCCGTTGACGCCTGACCTGGTCAAGGTCACCGTGGATGCGGTCACGGGGAAGGTGATCGTGGTGGAGGGAACATGAGAGTCCGGCCAGGGTTCCGGAAGGCGCTCGCGGTAGCTCTGGTGATGCTGGGGCTCACGGTGGCAGTGCTGGTCGTGCTGAATCCGGACCGCGCGCTGGAAAGGTGCATTCGCGTGGCTCATATGGAAGAAGGCGAATCCATTGAGGGGCGTGGATGGCGCCTTGACCCGGCCGGATTCCACTGCGCTGTGACGCGCCGGGGCGGGACTACCGACATGGTCGTCGTCTCACCTTGGTGAACGCCAGGCCGGGGGCGGCACGGATCGTGCCGCCCCCGGCCTGTCACCAAGGGGTCAGGCGAGGGCCGTCGCCCGGCTCGTCGTCGCGATCGTCGCCGAGCCGACCACGCGTGTGCCGTCGTACAGGACGATCGCCTGGCCGGGGGCCACGCCGCGTACTGGCTCGGTGAAGGTGACCCGGAGCTCCGAGCCGTCGACCAGCTCCGCGGTCACCGGCGTCTCGCCGCCGTGCGCTCGCAGCTGAGCCGTGTACGTGCCGCTGCCGGCCGGGGCCGTACCGCACCAGCGGGGCTTGATCGCGGTCAGGGCGGTGACGTCGAGGGCCTCCACCGGGCCCACCGTCACCGTGTTGTTCACCGGGGAGATGTCCAGGACGTAGCGCGGCTTGCCGTCGGCGGCGGGGTGGCCGATGCGCAGGCCCTTGCGCTGGCCGATGGTGAAGCCGAAGGCTCCCTCGTGGCTGCCGATCTTCGTACCCGACTCGTCGAGGATGTCGCCCTCCGCCTTGCCGCCGAGACGGTCCGCCAGGAAGCCCTGGGTGTCGCCGTCCGCGATGAAGCAGATGTCGTGGCTGTCGGGCTTCTTCGCGACCGCGAGACCCCGGCGCTCGGCCTCCGCGCGGATCTCGTCCTTGGTGGTGAGGGTGTCGCCGAGCGGGAACATCGCGTGCGCGAGCTGCCGCTCGTCGAGGACGCCGAGGACGTACGACTGGTCCTTGGCCATGTCGGACGCGCGGTGGAGCTCGCGGCTGCCGTCCTCCTTCAGGACGACGGTCGCGTAGTGGCCGGTGGCCACCGCGTCGAAGCCCAGCGCCAGCGCCTTGTCGAGCAGCGCCGCGAACTTGATCTTCTCGTTGCAGCGCAGGCACGGGTTCGGGGTGCGCCCGGCCTCGTACTCCGCGACGAAGTCCTCGACGACGTCCTCGCGGAAGCGCTCGGCGAGATCCCACACATAGAAGGGGATGCCGATGACGTCGGCGGCCCGGCGCGCGTCGCGCGAGTCCTCGATCGTGCAGCAGCCCCGCGCGCCCGTACGGAACGACTGCGGGTTCGCGGACAGGGCGAGGTGTACGCCGGTCACATCGTGCCCGGCTTCGGCAGCTCGGGCAGCGGCAACGGCGGAGTCGACCCCACCGGACATGGCGGCGAGGACACGGAGGCGGCGCGGGGTCTCAGTCATAGCTCCACCAGGGTAGACGGAACCACCGACAGGGCCGAAAGCGTTAAAGGGCTCATGGAGAAAAAGAAGGCGGCAGGGGTGAGCAGGCGCGCCCTGTTCATCGGGGGCGGCGCGGCCGTCGTGGGCGGTACGGCCGCCCTGTACGGGGAAGAGCTGTCCCGGCTGTGGTGGCTCGTACCGGGCATCGACAAGCAGCGTACGGCGGGAGAGGTGGATCACAAGGGCGCCCAGTGGGTGGCCGCGTCGGCCGCCAATCTGCGGACCGCGGACCGGCCCGCCGACTACACCATCGACCGGATCGTGATCCACGTGACGCAGGGCAGCTTCGCCTCGGCCGTGCGCGTGTTCAAGAACCCGCTGCACGCGGCCGCCGCGCATTACATCGTGCGGGCGAAGGACGGCCACATCGCGCAGATGGCGCGGGAGCTGGACGTCGCCTACCACGCCGGTAACCGCTCGTACAACGAACGCAGTGTCGGCATCGAGCACGAGGGTTTCGTCGACCGGCCGGAGAACTTCACGGACGTCATGTACCGCTCGTCGGCCCGTCTCGCCGCCGGGATCTGCCGTCGGTACGAGATACCGGCCGACCGGGAGCACATCATCGGCCACGTCGAGGTCCCGGGCACCGACCACACCGACCCGGGCCCGCACTGGGACTGGGCCCGCTATCTCCGGCTCGTACGGGAGGAACTGGCGGGCGGCCCCCCGGTCAAGACCTAGCGCTCTCGACGGGCCGCCCCCCTGTCCCGGAATTGGCAACAGTATTTGCCGCCACCAACCGGCAGGCCGCACGCTCCTCGGCATGAACCACACAGCGATCCCGGACACGGGCATGGCTGCGGGCGACAGGGGAGTTCAGGTTGAAACCGATCAGTGCGGGACAGGACGAAGCAGCGAGAAGTACGGAGCGGACGCCTTCAGTCCGGTGGGCACTCGCCGGCCTTTCGCTGTCCATGCTGCTGTCCTCGCTCGGCACCAGCATCGCCAATGTCGGTTTGCCGACGCTGGCACAGGCGTTCTCCGCCTCCTTCCAGGAAGTCCAGTGGATCGTCCTCGCCTATCTCCTGGCCATCACCACCGTGATCGTCAGCGTCGGACGGCTCGGTGACATCATCGGCCGCCGACGGCTGCTGCTGAGCGGAATCTCGCTCTTCACGGTGGCCTCGGTCGTGTGTGGAGTCGCGCCCAGCCTCTGGTCGCTGATTGCCGCCCGGGCGGCGCAGGGCCTCGGAGCGGCCGTCATGATGGCCCTCGCCATGGCGTTTGTCGGTGAGACGGTTCCGAAGTCAAGGACCGGCAGCGCCATGGGGTTGCTCGGAACGATGTCCGCGATCGGTACCGCTCTCGGTCCCTCGCTGGGCGGCGTTCTGATCTCGGGACTCGGTTGGCAGGCGATCTTCCTTGTCAACGCACCTCTGGGTGTCCTGACTTTCCTTCTCGCGCACCGCAACCTGCCCGCTGATCAGCGGAAACCCGGAGCCGACCGGGCCCGCTTCGACCATGTGGGCACGCTGCTGCTTGCCGGGACGCTCGCGGCTTACGCACTCGCCATGACGATGGGGCACGGCAGTTTCGGCGCGCTCAACGTGGCTCTGCTGTCCGCCGCTGCCGTCGGCGTCGGCCTGTTCGTGCGCGCCGAGGCGAGAGCAGCCTCACCGTTGATCCGACTGGCAATGTTCCGCGATCCACTGCTGAGCGCGAGCCTCGCCATGAGCACGCTCGTCTC
Organism: Streptomyces sp. NPDC002994; assembly: GCF_040611155.1. Taxonomy (NCBI): domain Bacteria; kingdom Bacillati; phylum Actinomycetota; class Actinomycetes; order Kitasatosporales; family Streptomycetaceae; genus Streptomyces; species Streptomyces sp. NPDC002994. Next base: position 51,125 of record NZ_JBEXNQ010000038.1, on the reverse strand, counting down.
GACGGTGATGATGGCGACGCTGGTGGTCGGGCCGTTCTATCTCTCTCGTACGCTCGGCCTCGATGAGGCTCTTGTTGGACTCGTCCTTTCGGTCGGTCCGCTGGTCGCCGCGCTGACCGGTGTGCCGGCCGGTCGTATCACGGACCGTTTTGGCCCACACCGCATGACCGTCGTCGGGCTCATCGCAGCAGCGGCTGGTTCCTTCCTTCTGTCCATGACGTCAGCGACGTTCGGTGTCCGCGGCTACATCGCCGCCATCGCAGTCATGACCGTCGGCTATGCGGTGTTCCAGACGGCCAACAACACCGCCGTCATGACAGATGTCCCCCCGGATCAGCGGGGCGTCATTTCGGGCACGCTCAACCTGTCGCGCAATCTCGGGCTCGTCACCGGCGCATCCGTCATGGGCGCTGTGTTCGCGCTCTCATCTGCGACGACCGACGTCACAACGGCGCCTGCCGGGGCCGTTGCCACCGGAATGCGGGTCACGTTCGCAGTCGCGGCGATTCTGATCGTCGTCGCGCTCGCCATCGCGGTCGGCAGCCGTGCTCTCGCGCGGAAAATTTCGAGTGCGTGATCGGGCCTGCCCCAAGGCGGTCCCCCGGTCAGACGAGCCCGGCCGTACGTGCCCGTTCCACCGCCGGACCGATCGCCTCCGCCACCGCCGCCACATCCTCGGCGGTCGACGTGTGCCCGAGCGAGAAGCGCAGGGTGCCGCGCGCGAGGTCGGGGTCGGTTCCGGTGGCCAGCAGGACGTGACTCGGCTGGGCGACTCCGGCCGTGCAGGCGGACCCGGTGGAGCATTCGATGCCCTGGGCGTCGAGGAGCAGGAGCAGGGAGTCACCTTCGCAGCCGGGGAAGGTGAAGTGGGCGTTGGCCGGCAGCCGGCCGCCCGGGGACGGGTCGCCGCCGAGGATCGCCGTAGGGACGGCCGCGCGTACGGCCGCGACCAGGTCGTCGCGCAGCCCGCCGATCTCGCGCGCGAACCACTCCCGCCGCTCGGCCGCGATCCGGCCCGCCACCGCGAACGCGGCGATGGCCGGGGCGTCGAGGGTGCCGGAGCGTACATGCCGCTCCTGGCCGCCGCCGTGCAGTACGGGTACGGGGGTGTACTCACGGCCCAGCAGCAGCGCGCCGATGCCGTACGGCCCGCCGATCTTGTGCCCGGACACGGTCATCGCGGCCAGCCCGGAGGTGGCGAAGTCGACGTCCAGTTGCCCGAAGGCCTGCACCGCGTCGGCATGCAGCGGTACGCCGAACTCTGCGGCCACGTCGGCCAGTTCGCGGACCGGCATGACGGTGCCGATCTCGTTGTTGGCCCACATCACGGTGGCCATGGCGACGTCGGACGGGTCGCGTTCGATGGCGGCGCGGAGTGCGTCGGGGTGAACCCGGCCGTACGAGTCGACCGGCAGGTACTCGACGGTCGCGCCCTCGTGCTCGCCCAGCCAGTGGACGGCGTCCAGTACCGCGTGGTGCTCGACGGGGCTCGCCAGCACCCGGGTTCTGCGCGGGTCGGCGTCGCGCCGCGCCCAGTACAGGCCCTTGACGGCGAGGTTGTCGGCCTCGGTGCCGCCGGCGGTGAAGACCACCTCGCTCGGCCGGGCGCCGAGGGACTCGGCGAGCATCTCGCGGGCCTCCTCGACGGTACGCCGCGCCCGTCGGCCGGCGGCGTGCAGAGACGACGCGTTGCCGGTGACGGCAAGCTGGGCGGTCATCGCCCCGACCGCTTCCGGAAGCATCGGGGTGGTCGCGGCGTGGTCGAGGTAAGCCATGGTGGATTCGATTCTACGAGCCCACCGGACGCTCCCCGGTCCCGCCCTTGCCGCGGTCGGCTTTCCCGCCGCGCCCTTTCAGCCGCCGAAGGTCCAGGACACGCTGCCGTCGGCCGAGGCGAGCACGGCGAGGACCACCAGGTCGGCCACTCCGAGACCGAGCCCGAGCAGCGCCCTGCCCCGGCGTCCGGTGCCCCGCTTCAGGGCCAGGGTGGCCAGCACGATGGCGGCGGGGCCGAGGAAGATGTTGAGTACGAGCAGTCCGACGAGGCCGAGTACGAACGACGCGACGGCCATGCCGTCGGCGTCCCGCAGTCCCGTGCGGCTGCGTGCGGATGCGGTGAACTCCATGGCGCCTTCAGCTCCTTCGGGTGGACCGTCGCGAGTGACGCTCACGGGCGGCGAAGACCAGCAGCCAGACACCGATGAGCGCGGCGGCGACGAGGGACACCGGGACCGGCACGTGGGCCACCGAGCCCATCAGCACCCCCAACAACAGCAGAGCCGCTACGAGGACGAACATGTGAACCCCTCCTGGGAGTACGACTGTTCACTGACTGCCCAGTCTAGGCACGCCCTGGGGTTCCCGGCCTCAGAGAACGGTTGTTTACTGAATGTCATGAGTCACACCGTCGGCATCCGCCAGGCCCAGAAGCAGAAGACCCGCCAGTCCCTCATGGAGGCGGCGCTCGTCCTGCTCGAGGACCAGAGCCTGAGCAGCCTCGGCCTGCGCGAGGTGACCCGCGCCGTGGGCGTGGCCCCGACCGCCTTCTACCGGCACTTCCGGGACACGGCCGACCTCGGCGTCGCGCTCGTCGACGAGGCTCTGGGCAGCCTGCACGCGGTGATCCGCGCGACTCTCGCCGCGACGGGCGACAGCGCCGAGCGCATCGACGGTACGGTCGGCCTCATCGCACGCCACGTCCGGGCGTACCCCTCGCATGTCCGCTTCATCGCCCGCGAACGCCACGGCGGCGTGGAGCCGGTGCGCGCCGCGATAGGCGAGCAACTGCGCCTGTTCGCCGACGAGGTGGCGACCTGGCTCGCCACTCAGCCCGATTCGGCGGGCTGGAGCGAGGAGGACCTGCGGATGCTGGCGCACGTGTACGTCGACCACATGGTGATGACCGCGTCCGCGTTCCTGGAGGCCGAGCCGTACGGCGACGAGCGCGTCGAGGCCGCCGCTTCCCTCGCCCGCCGTCAACTGCGCCTGGTCAGCCTCGGCCGCCGCCACTGGCTGGACTGAGCCCTGGCGGCACGGGCTCAGCCGCGCGGTGCCCGCGCCAGTTGCCGGGACTGGGCGACGAGCCGGTCCGCGCTGTCCCAGACCTCCGCGTCCTCCTCCAGGAAGCCGCCCGCGAGGTTGCGGGTGGTGATGGAGACGCGCAGCGGTCCCGGGGCGGGCCGGCAGCGTATGTGGGTGGTGAGTTCGACGGTCGGCGTCCAGCCCTGCAGGCCCAGCTCGAACGAGGTCGGCGGCAGCGCGTCGACCGTGAGCAGCAGCGAGAGCGGGTCGGCGTCGCGGCCGTCGGCGAGGCCGAACCAGCCGCGCATCTCGCCGTTGCCGGACGGCTCGCCGACGGCCCAGCCGACGGTGGCGGGGTCGAGCCGGATGTTGAGCCGCTCGGTGATGGCCGAGCTGCTCAGGATGGCGGTGGGCCCGGCCTCGGTGCCCAGGCAGTGCTCGTACGGCGGCATGACGGGCGGCTTGGCGGTCGTGCGGACGTCGTCGGTCAGGGCGTCCAGGTCGCCGTACGAGGCGAGGACGCGGATCCGCTCCACCTCGGTGCCGTCATCGGCGTACTGGAAGAGGGAGGCCTGGCCGGTGGAGAGGGTGCGTCCACTGCGGACGGTCTGCGTCCGGACGACCGCCCTGCCCGGCACGGAAGGGGTCAGGTAGTGCGCCGAGACCGTGAACGGATCACAGTGCGGCAGGGCGTCGCCGAGCGCCCGGCCGAGCAGGGCGAGGAGGTAGCCGCCGTTGACGGCACCGAAGATCGTCCAGCCCGCGGAGAGGTCCGCGTCGTAGACGCCCGGCTGCGATGCGCGTGAGGAGAGCGCGGTGTCGCGGTCGAACTCACTGTCCCCGATGGATGCCTGTGTTGCCTGTGCCATGGCATGCACGGTACACCGGCACATTACTAAGCGGTAGCTAAGCGCCCGCCCGAGCTAAGTCGTCGCCTCGGACTGCTCCTCCGCCTTCGCCGAGCTCCGGTTCCAGGCGCGCGGCGCCCGCCAGTGGAAGTGCAGCGCCAGCAGCCGCAGCACGAAGGCCGTGACGACGGCGATCCCGCTGGTCACCGCGTTCAGCACGTCGAAGCGGATGAAGAGGACGACCATGGCGGCCCCGACGATCGCGGGGACGGCGTACAGATCACGGTCCCAGCGCAGCAGCGAAGGCACCTCGTTGGCGAGGACGTCACGCAGTACGCCGCCACCGACGGCGGTCGCCAGGCCGAGGGCCGCCGAAGCGGTCAGGCCGAGCCCGTAGTCGTACGCCTTGGTGGTGCCCGTGACGCAGAAGAGCCCGAGCCCGGCCGCGTCGAAGGCCATGACCGAGCCCTGGATGCGTTCGACCTCGGGGTGCAGGAAGAAGACCAGGGCGGCCGCGATCAGCGGGGTGGTGAAGTACCCGAGGTCGGTGAAGGCGGCCGGCGGCACCGCGCCGATGATGAGGTCGCGGAGCAGCCCCCCGCCCAGCGCGGTGACCTCTGCGAGCACCGCGATGCCGAAGACGTCAAAATTCTTGCGCACGGCGAGCAGGGCGCCGGAGATCGCGAAGACGAAGATCCCGACGAGGTCGAGCGAATGCTGGACGGAGGGCGTGAAGAGTTCCTGGAACACCGGGCAATTGTGCCGGTTCTAATCCTTGCCGCTGTCCTCCGCGCTCTCGGACGCGGTGTCACCCTCGCCCTTCGCCACCGCCGCGGGCGGCGTGACGTCGACGATCTCGATCGCCTCGCGCGCCGTCTCCAGCACCGTCGACGACTGCGGCGCCTGGTCGGGCGCGTTCTCCGGGTGGTGGCACGCCACCTGGTGGCCGGTCTTGAGCGCGGTCAGCACCGGCTCCTGCGTCTTGCAGATGTCCGTCGCCTTCCAGCACCGCGTGTGGAAGCGGCAGCCCGAGGGCGGCGAGATCGGCGACGGCACATCGCCCTTGAGCAGGATGCGTTCGCGCTTGTGCTTGCTGCGCGGGTCGGGCACCGGGACCGCCGACAGGAGCGCCTTGGAGTACGGGTGCATGGGCGCCTCGTACAGCGCCTTGCGGTCCGCCAGCTCGACGATCTTGCCGAGGTACATCACGGCGATGCGGTCCGAGACGTGCCGGATGACCGAGAGGTCGTGCGCGATGATCACGTACGTCAGCCCGAGCTCGTCCTGGAGGTCGTCCAGCAGGTTCACCACCTGCGCCTGGATCGACACGTCCAGCGCCGACACCGGCTCGTCCGCGACGACCAGCTTCGGCTTGAGCGCGAGGGCCCGCGCGATGCCGATGCGCTGGCGCTGCCCGCCCGAGAACTCGTGCGGATAGCGGTTGTAGTGCTCCGGGTTGAGACCCACCAGCTCGAGCAGCCGCTGGACCTCGCGCTTCACTCCGCCCTCGGGCGTGATGTTCTGGAGCTTGAAGGGCGCGCTGACGATCGTGCCGACGGTGTGGCGCGGGTTCAGCGAGGAGTACGGGTCCTGGAAGATCATCTGTACGTCGCGGCGCAGCGGACGCATCCGGGCGGTGCCCAGGTGGGTGATGTCCTGCCCCTCGAACTCGATCTTCCCGCTGGTCGGCTCCAGCAGCCGCGTGATCAGCCGGCCCATCGTCGACTTGCCGCAGCCCGACTCGCCCACCACACCCAGGGTCTCCCCCGGCCGTACGTCGAAGTCGAGGCCGTCGACGGCCTGAACCGCGCCGACCTGGCGCTGGAGGACGCCCTTCTTGATGGGGAAGTGCTTCACCAGGCCGCTGACCCTGAGCAGCGGCTCGGTCGACGGCGAAGACGGCGAAGAGGTTGCCTGCTCCGGGATCGTCACTTCTGGATCCTTCGTCTCGCTCACAGCTTCGGCGCAATCTCTTCGGTCCAGATCCGCGTCCGGTCCTCGGCCGCCATGTGGCAGGCGGAGTAGTGCCGTTCGGATTCCTTGCCGGGCAGCACCTTGAGTTCCGGGCGCTCGGTGCGGGTGATCCCGCCCTTGGGCACGTCCGCGTACGGGCAGCGCGGGTGGAAGGCGCAGCCGCTCGGGATGTTGATCAGGCTGGGCGGCGAGCCCTTGACCGGGATGAGGCGCTCGGTCTGATCGCGGTCGATGCGCGGCATCGAGCCCAGCAGGCCCCAGGTGTACGGGTGCTGGGGCTCGTAGAACACCTTCTCCGCCGGACCGCGCTCGATGCAACGGCCGCCGTACATCACCAGGATGTCGTCGGCCAGTTCGGCGACGACGCCCAGGTCGTGCGTGATGATGATGACCGCCGAGCCGAACTCCTTCTGCAGGTCCCGGATGAGGTCCAGGATCTGCGCCTGGACGGTGACGTCCAGGGCGGTGGTCGGCTCGTCCGCGATGAGCAGCTCGGGGTTGTTGACCAGGGCCATCGCGATCATCGCGCGCTGGCGCATACCGCCGGAGAACTCGTGCGGATAGCCGTCGAACCGCTTGTCGGGCTGCGGGATGCCGACCCGGTCGAGCAGTTCGATCGCGCGCCGCTTGGCGGCCTTCTTGTCGACCTTGTTGTGGATGCGGTACGCCTCCACGATCTGATGGCCGATCGTGTAGTACGGGTGCAGCGCGGACAGCGGGTCCTGGAAGATCATCGAGATCTCGCGGCCGCGCAGCTTGCGTACCTCGTCGGGGTCGGCCGACAGCAGTTCCTTGCCGTCCACCCAGATCTCACCGGAGATCTGGGCCTTGCGCCGGCCGTACTGGCCGACGGTGTGCAGGCCCATGATGCCGAGCGAGGTCACCGACTTGCCGGAGCCGGACTCGCCCACGATGCCGAGGGTCTTGCCCTTCTCCAGCTGGAAGGAGAGGCCGTCCACCGACTTGACGAGGCCGTCGTCGGTGGGGAAGTGCACCTTGAGGTCGCGTACGTCGAGGAAGGCGTCCGGCCGCGGGGAGCCGGTGCGTACGGGCTCGCCGACCGCACCGGTCTTCGTCAAGGGGGCTCCGGGGGCCTCCCCCGGGACAGGCACAGTGCTCACGAGAGCCTCACTCGGGGGTCGATCACGGAGTACAGGATGTCCACGACGAGGTTCGCGAGCACCACGGCGGCTGCGGCGATGAGCGTGACACCCAGGATCAGCGGAAGGTCGAAGTCGCCGATCGCCTTGACCGCCGCCTGGCCGAGGCCGGGGAGGCTGAAGGCGGTCTCGGTGAGGATCGCGCCGCCGACCAGTGCGCCGAGGTCCATGCCGAGGATGGTGAGGATCGGCGTCATCGTCGAGCGCAGGGCGTGCTTGCCGACGACCACCGGTTCACTCAGGCCCTTGGCGCGGGCGGTACGGATGTAGTCCTCGCCCAGGACCTCCAGCATGGTGGCGCGGGTGAGCCGGGCGTACATCGCCGCGTACAGGAAGGCGAGGGTCACCCACGGCAGCACCAGGCCGCTGAACCAGGCGAGCGGATCCGACGCGATGTCCACGTATTCGGCGTCGAACCAGCCGAGCTGTGTCCTGAAGATCGCCAAGGAGAGAAGGGCGGTGAAGTAGATCGGCAGCGACACACCGGCCAGCGCGATGGTCATCGCTGTACGGTCGATCGCCGTGCCCCGCTTGAGGGCGGAGATGATGCCGGTGGTGACACCGACGATGACCCACAGCACGCACGCGCCGCCCGCCAGGGACAGCGTCACGGGAAGCCGCTCGGTGAGTACGGGCCAGATCTCCTGCTCCGTACGGAAGGAGTAGCCGAAGCACGGGGCGTCGCAGTGGAACGACGAGCCGCCACCGGTGTAGTCACGGCCCACGAACAGGCCGCTGACGAAGTTCCAGAACTGCACCAGGATGGGGTCGCCGAGGCCCAGCTTCTCCCGGACACCTTCGATCGCGCCTGGGTCGGCCTGCTTGCCGATGAACATCGCGGCGGGGTCGCTGCCGGTCAGTTTCGGGATGACGTAGAAGATGCCGAAGGTCACGAGCGTGACCACGAGCAGCATCACGACGACGGCGGTCAGCCGCCTGATGAGGTATGCGAGCACTACGGTCGGCCCGGCGGCGGCCCGGGAATCCGGTGAGGGATCCCCGGGCCGCCGCACGCGGCCATCACCTGCCCTTCGGGCTTAGCGGCGGGTGTGCCGGCGGAGCGAACGGACGGTCACTTGACGCCGAGGGAGGCGTAGTCGTAGCGGCCGTTGTAGGAGTCGGCCGTGTAGACGTTGGTCAGCCGCGAGCTGCGCCAGATCATGTTCTTCTCGAACGTGAAGGGCAGGTAGACCGCGTGCTCGGAGACCTTCTCGTTGATCTGCTTGTAGAACTCGGCGGCCTTGTCGGGGTCCGTCTCAAGCATCGCCTTGTCGAACAGGCCGTCGATCGACTTGTCCTTCAGCATCGAGAAGTTGTTGTTGCCGCTGTCGAGGATGAAGCGGCTGTCGACCAGCGGCTGCGAGAAGCCCTGACCGGTCGGGAAGTCGGCACCCCAGCCCATGATGATGATGCCGTAGTTCTTCTTGTCGACGTTCTTCGGGGCGCCGATGATGCCCGAGGTCTGCGCACCGTCGTACTGGTCGATCTGCACCTTGATGCCGACCCTCTTCAGCGAGGCCTGCATCGACTCGGCGGTGGCGATCTCCTGCTGCTTGTTGTTGCGGACCGCGATGGTGGTCTCGAAACCGTTCGGCTTGCCGCAGGCCTTGAGCTCTTCCTTGGCCTTCGCGACGTTGCCCGTGGTGTCCTTCAGGACGTTGTACGGGTCGTACTTCGCGTCCGAGCCCTTGATGCTCGGCGGCAGCATGTTGGTGGCGATGTCGCCACCCGCCATCGGGCCGCCGCGCGCGGTCTGCAGCGACTTGTGGTCGGAGCCGTAGATGACCGCCTTGCGGCAGTGGATGTTGTCCATCGGCTTGACCGTCTGCGGGAACACCGCGTACCGGATGAAGCCGGTCTGCGGATTGTCGACGTTGGCCTTGTGGTCGCGCAGCGCCTTGGTGCGGCCGGCCGGGCTGATGCCGGTGGCGTTGATGTCGACGTCGTAGTCGCCCTCGATGAGGCGGTTGTCCATGTCGTCGGCGTTGGTGATGAGCTTGAGCGAGACCTTGTCCGGCAGCGCCTTGCGGACGGTGTCGGTCTCCTTCTTCCAGTTGGGGTTGCGGCTCAGCTCCATGCCCTTGTTGGGGGTGTAGGAGTCGATCTTGTACGGGCCGTTGGAGAAGGGCTTCAGGCCGTACTTCTCGACCGTGTCCTTGTCCTGGCGGACCGGCGTGGCCGCCGGCATGGCCAGCATCTGGAGGAAGTCACCGTTGGGCTTCGGCAGCTTGAAGACGATGGTCTTGTCGTCCGGCGTCTCGATGGCCTTCAGGCCCAGCTTGTCGGCCGACTTGTCCTTGTACGGGCCCTGGTACTCCTTCTTCGGGTCCAGGACCTGCTGAAGGTAGATCGGGCCGCCGGAGATCTTGTCCTGCGCCCAGATGCGCTCGATGCCGTACTTGATGTCCTTGGAGGTGACGGGCTTGCCGTCCTCCCAGTTGACGCCGTCCTTCAGCTTGAAGGTGTAGGTCTTCTTGTCCGCGGAGACCTGGCCCGTGTCGGTCGCCATGTCGGCGACGAGCTCGGTTGACTCGGTGCCCGGTACCGGTTTGAAGGTGATCAGCTGGCGCGTGTAGTAGCGGGCGAAGTCCCACATGAAGCCGTAGTAGCCGCGCTGCGGGTCCCAGGAGTCGGCGTCCTGCGTACCGATGAACTTGATCGTGCCGCCCTTCTTGTCCGAAGGGTTCGCGATCTTGCCGACGGCGGCGTTGAAGCCGGGGGCCTTGCCCTTGCCGTCCGCTCCGTCGTCCTTGCCTCCGCCACCGCAGGCCGCGGTTCCGACGAGCGCGGCGACAACGAGCGCCGCGCTTGCGGCGAGCCGTCGCCTGGAAGAACTGTTGGCTGTCACGATCAGCAACCTCCGTGAGAGTGCCGGTCCTTGGGGGGACCGACGGTTTGGGTGGCCTCCTGACACATCGGCAGGGGCGGCGCGGTGGGAACAGGTGCGGTGGTACGGGGACGTACGGTCAGCGGGAGCCCTTCGGGTCCAGCGCGTCTCGCACGCCGTCGCCGAAGAGGTTGAAGGCCAGGACGGTGATGAAGATGGCCACGCCGGGCGCGATCATGAACATCGGGTCCGCCTCGTAGTACTCCTTGGCCTTGGAGAGCATCTGCCCCCAGGAGGCGGTGGGCGGCTTGACTCCGGCGCCCAGGAAGCTGAGCGCGGCCTCGCTGAGGACGTTGGTCGGGATCATCAGCGTCGTGTAGACGGTGATCGGCGCCACCAGGTTGGGCAGCAGCTCCTTGAAGAGGATGTACGCGCGGCCCGCGCCGAGGCTGCGTGCCGCCTCGACGTACTCGCGTTCCCTGAGGGAGAGCGTCTGGCCGCGGACGATCCGGCCCACGTACGGCCATCCGAAGAAGCCGATGACGACGATCAGCGCGCCGATGCGCACACCTGAACCGCTGAACCCCCAGAGGGAGTTGGGCAGTACCGAGACCAGCGCGATGATGAACAGGAGCTGCGGGAAGGCCAGCAGTACGTCCATCACCCGGCTGATCGCCGCGTCGACCCAGCCGCCGAAGTAACCGGCGATGATCCCGAAGACCGTGCCGAGCACGACGGCGAAGACGGCCGCGAGGAAGGCGACCAGCAGCGAGATCCGGGCGCCGTACACGAGGCGGCTGAACACGTCGCGGCCGTTGACCGGTTCGACTCCCAGCAGGAAGTCGGAGCTCATGCCGCCCCAGCTGCCGATCGGCGTACCGAACAGCGGGTCGATCTTGTCCTCGTGGAAGTCGTTCGGCGGGTGGCCGAGCGCGCTGACGATCAAGGGCGCGAACACCGCGACCAGGATCAGGAACAACACGACGACGCCGCCGGCCAGCGCCACCTTGTCGCGCTTCAGACGCACCCATGCGATCTTCCAGGGCGAGCGGCCTTCGATGGCTTTCGCCGGAACATCGGCCGCGACGTCAACGGCCGCGGTCTCTGCCGCGCTCGTGTCGTGCAGTGGTGCCGTCATCGTGGTGGGGACCCCTCTCGGCTCGGCCGACGGGTGGTCGGCCCGCGCCTGCCGCTGTAGCGGCTTATTCGCATCGCAGGTGCAAGTGGTGCAGAAAACTGCAGAAGCTTCAGAAGGTGCAGAAGCTGCTCGGACAAACGCAGTTGCTTACGGGGAAAGCGGGTCGTACACAGGACCGACATTCCTTGTTGCGGGAGTCTTCAATGAGCGCGCGATCACCCGCCAGCCCTGGCGGGCAATGGATGCGTAACCGTGATGTGGCCTGTGGTCTTCCGTTATCCGGACGCCGTGATCGGCTCAGCGGATCAGAAGCGGTCTAATGCGTCAGACCGGACATGCCGCCCAACGACCCTTATGGATCGCCGAATTGGGCTATCAGTAGGCGCGCGGGGCCGGGTAGCCGTAGCCGCCCTGGGCGGCGGAGGAGGGGGCGGCGGGCGCCGCGTGCGCGTCGCGGTCGTAGAACGGGCGGGCGTTGGCGCGCAGCCACATGGAGACCGGGTCGTACTCGTCGGACATCGCGACGGTGGACACGGGCAGCCCTTCCGGCACCACCCCGATCGACTGCTGCATCATCGCGCGCACCGCGTCGACGGACTGCTGACTCGTGTCGTAGAGATCGAGTCCGATGGCCAGATACGGCGCCCCGAGCGCCGGCTGCACCCAGGCGCGGCGCAGCGCGCGGACCGCGGGCGTACGGTGGGCGTTCTGCGTGAGCAGGGCGTAGAACTGGGGGATCTCGATGGCGGGTTCGGACAGCCGCAGCGGCCCGGCGGGCATCCGGTCGAGCCCGGTCGCGATACGCCGCAGATCGAGCCAGGGGATGCCGACGCCGCCGCCCGGGGCGTGCGGATTCAGCCAGATGCCCCAGCGGTCGGGAAAGAGCGCGCGTGCCAGGTCCCGCCCGGTGACCACTTCGTACGCCCGGCTCCAGCCGCTGGCGGCGAGCTCCTGGGCGGAGGTGACGCACGGGGCGTAACCGAGGCCGTCGACCTCCATGTTCCCGTACTGGGCGTCGGGGGAGCCCGCCTGGCCGTGCCAGAGCAGCATCCAGACCTTGCCGCCCGCGGGGTCGGCGATGGCACGCAGCAGCGCCTCGTACGCGTCGTACCGCCCGGGCGTCACCTGGCGCAGCATGTGCTCGACCTGCCCGGCCGCCGCAGTGCCTGACGCGCTCACCCTGGGTCCCGCCCCTCTTCGATCCACCGTGTTGCTTCACGTGTCGCATCAGCTTAAGCGGCAGCACTGACACAGAGCACGAGTCGGGTCAGGCGCGTGTGTAGAAGGGCCGCACCTTCTCCAGCATCCAGCCGGCGACGGGGTCCTGGGCCGCCACGTCCAGCAGCACCAGGTTGACCTGCCAGGGCACCTGGACGCGGCCGAGCGCCCGGCCGAGGGCGTCCATCGGGGCGTTGCGGTCGGCGCCCTCCCAGGAGGACAGCTGTACGCCGACGAAGAGCGTCGGGGACTCGCCCTCGACGCTCGCGAGCGCCCGACGGGCGGTCAGCACGACGCCGCTCTCCTGGAATTCCCCGGCGGCGGCGGAGAGGAAATCAACCGGCTCCTCCTGCCAGTCCGGCTCGAAGAGCCGCACCCTTCCACCACTGGCCGGCCCGTCCAGCGGCGTACGCCCGGCCCGGCAGAGCTCGGCGACGGCGGGCGGCGGCAGCGGCACGCCGACCGCGCCGTCCGGGTTCACCGCGATGCCGAGCTGCGGCGGCAGGCCGCGGGCGAACTCGCGGGCGGGCGCCACGGCGAAGGACATGTGCGGCCCGGCGCACTGGCGCAGTTGCTCCTCGGAGCTGTACACGGGGACGTACGCCTCGCCGTGGATGTCCATGGTGGGCAGGTCGAGGTTCGGCGCGTCGGGTCCGCCGCCGGCCGGCAGCGGCACCCACACCTGGCTGCGGCCGAGTACTTCTACGATGCGGCCGCCCGCCGCGGGGTTGCCGAGCGAGGCACCGAGTACCTCTTCGAGCTCGTTGCCGGGCCAGCCGTTGCCGCCGTGCGGGTGGGCGGGTACGGGGAAGTCGGGGTAGTCCACGGGACGACTTTAACGCGGGGCGCGGGGACGCCCTACGGGCGTGTCCTCAAACGCCGGACGGGCTGAATGTGCCGCTTGCGGCACGTCTCAGCCCCTCCGGCGTTTGAGGAGCGGGGTCTGGGGCAGCGCCCCTCACGCGGCGGAGCCGCAAAGTGTCACAGCGGGAAGGGGCGGGTAGGGGAAAGCCCGCCGCAGGCGCCCCCCGCGCTACGCCCGCTCCGCCGAGCCGGGGAAGTCGATCAGCGCCAACGCCCCCGCCGCATCCCGGTCCAGCAGCACAGCCGACGCACACCCCACCGGCACCCGCCCCGCCTCCGCATCCCGCACCAGCCGCCCCACCGCCCGCCGGTGCCGGGCAAACGCGTACCCCGACACCCCGCGGCCCCGCTCCTCCTGCCCGGCCCGCGCCACATCCGCCGTAACGTCCAGCAGCACCAGATGCAGCGCGACCCCCCGGCGGCGGGCATCGCGCGCCAGCCAGCGCCGCACCCAGGCCTGCGTCCCGCAGTCGTGGACCACGACGCTCTCGCCCGAGCGCAGCGCACGTCGCAGGCCGGCATAGTGCGCCGCCCGCACCAGCGGCCGGTACAGCGCGTACGGCAGCAGACGCGGCATCCGCGCCTCCCAGCGCTCCCGCACGTCCTGCGAGTCGATACGGTGCGTCGCTCCCGCCGTGGCCGTACGCCGGATGAGGGTGCTCTTGCCACTGCCGGGCAGACCGGAGACGACCACTACGTCGCCGGCCCCGAACGCCAGCGCCCCCGGACTGCGCCCCGCGCGCTCGCGCAGATCACGCACCGTGGGCACAGGCCACCGCGCGGCCTCCCGCACCGGCACGCCGTGCTGTGTGGGCACCGCGGCCGTCGTCGCGTACGCACCGGACTGCTGCAACGTCATCGTCTTCCCCCTGTCGGGTGTCCCCCACCCTTCCCCCCACCCTTGCCCAAGAAGTGTAAAGAAAAGGTAATGCGCCACAAGTCCATTTCCGTGCAATGATGTGCCCGCCAACTGCATACCGGCCGCTTGAATCCGCGCGGGAGAGTCCGAAGCACTGTGTGCCCAGGACGCCGAAGGAGCAAGTTCCTCCCTTGAATCTCTCAGGCCCCGTACCGCGCGGGCGAGGCAGATCTGAAAAGCGGGCCGCTTCGTCGCGGCTCCACCCAAGGTGCAAGCCGAGACAGCCAACTGCGACTCTCTCGGTGAACCTCTCAGGTTCCGATGACAGATGGGGAGGATTGTCCTCGCCTGTCATGCCCTGGGAGCCCCGCACATGAGCAATGTCCCCCGCCACACCGCCCTCGATGCGCTGCATCGTTCGCTGGGCGCCACCATGACCGACTTCGCGGGCTGGGACATGCCGCTGCGGTACGCCAGCGAGCGTGACGAGCACAACGCCGTACGTACCCGCGCCGGCCTCTTCGATCTCTCCCACATGGGCGAGATCACCGTCACCGGCCCCCAGGCCGTGGACGCCCTCAACTACGCGCTCGTCGGCAACATCGGCACCATCGGCCTCGGCCGCGCTCGCTACACCATGATCTGCCAAGAAGACGGCGGCATCGTCGACGACCTGATCGTCTACCGCCTCGGCGAGACCGAGTACATGGTTGTGGCCAACGCCGGCAACGCCCAGATCGTCCTCGACGCCATCACCGAGCGCGCCGCCACCTTCGACGCCGTCGTACGGGACGACCGTGACGCGTACGCCCTGATCGCCGTCCAGGGCCCCGAGTCCCCCGGCATCCTGAAGGCCGTCACCGACGCCGACCTCGACGGGCTGAAGTACTACGCCGGTCTCCCCGGCACCGTCGCCGGCGTCCCCGCCCTCATCGCCCGTACCGGCTACACCGGCGAGGACGGCTTCGAGCTCTTCGTCTCCCCGGCCGACGCCGAGCAGCTGTGGCAGGCGCTCACGGACGCGGGCAAGGACGTCGGCCTGGTCCCCGCCGGCCTCTCCTGCCGCGACACCCTGCGCCTCGAAGCGGGCATGCCGTTGTACGGGCACGAGCTGACCACCTCGCTCACCCCCTTCGACGCGGGCCTCGGCCGGGTCGTGAAGTTCGAGAAGGAGGGCGACTTCGTCGGCCGCGCCGCCCTCGAGGCCGCCGCCGAGCGCGCCGAGACCGCCCCGCCGCGCAAGCTCGTCGGCCTGATCGCCGAAGGCCGCCGCGTCCCCCGCGCCGGTTTCCCCGTGGTGGCGGACGGCAAGGTCATCGGCGAGGTCACCTCCGGCGCCCCGTCCCCGACGCTGGGCAAGCCGATCGCCATGGCATACGTCGACGCCGCGCACGCGGCACCCGGCACCTCCGGTGTCGGCGTCGACATTCGCGGTACGCATGAGCCCTACGAGGTCGTCGCGCTGCCGTTCTACAAGCGCCAGAAGTGACCCCCCGCACAACCTCCCCGTTCACCAGCACTCCCCCGCGTACAGGAGAATTCAGCTCATGAGCAACCCCCAGCAGCTGCGTTACAGCAAGGAGCACGAGTGGCTGTCGACCGCCGAGGACGGCGTCGCGACGGTCGGCATCACGGAGTTCGCGGCCAACGCGCTCGGTGACGTCGTCTACGCGGACCTCCCCGCCGTCGGCGACACGGTGACCGCGGGCGAGACCTGCGGCGAACTGGAGTCCACCAAGTCGGTCAGCGACCTGTACTCCCCCGTGACCGGTGAGGTCGTCGAGTCCAACCAGGACGTCGTCGACGACCCGTCGCTGGTGAACTCCGCCCCGTTCGAGGGCGGCTGGCTCTTCAAGGTGCGCGTCTCGGAGGAGCAGCCCGACCTGCTCTCCGCCGCCGAGTACGACGCCCTCTCCTCCGGCAACTAATACCTCGAACGGGACCGTGATGACGCTTCTCAACACTCCCCTGCACGAGCTCGACCCGGACGTCGCCGCCGCCGTCGACGCCGAGCTGCTCCGCCAGCAGTCCACCCTCGAAATGATCGCTTCGGAGAACTTCGCTCCGGTCGCCGTCATGGAGGCCCAGGGCTCCGTACTCACCAACAAGTACGCCGAGGGTTACCCGGGCCGCCGCTACTACGGCGGCTGCGAGCACGTCGACGTCGTCGAGCAGATCGCGATCGACCGCATCAAGGCGCTCTTCGGCGCCGAGCACGCGAACGTACAGCCGCACTCGGGCGCCCAGGCCAACGCGGCCGCGATGTTCGCGCTGATCAAGCCCGGCGACACGATCATGGGTCTGAACCTGGCCCACGGCGGGCACCTGACCCACGGCATGAAGATCAACTTCTCCGGCAAGCTCTACAACGTGGTCGCGTACCACGTGGACGACGCCACCGGTGAGGTCGACATGGCCGAGGTCGAGCGCCTCGCCAAGGAGTCGAAGCCGAAGCTGATCGTGGCCGGCTGGTCGGCGTACCCGCGCCAGCTGGACTTCGCCGCCTTCCGCCGCATCGCGGACGAGGTCGGCGCGTACCTCATGGTCGACATGGCGCACTTCGCCGGTCTGGTCGCCGCGGGCCTGCACCCCAACCCGGTGCCGCACGCCCACGTCGTCACCACGACCACGCACAAGACGCTCGGCGGCCCGCGAGGCGGAGTGATCCTGTCGACTCAGGAGCTCGCCAAGAAGATCAACTCCGCGGTCTTCCCCGGTCAGCAGGGCGGCCCGCTGGAGCACGTCATCGCCGCGAAGGCGGTCTCCTTCAAGGTGGCCGCATCCGAGGAGTTCAAGGAGCGCCAGCAGCGCACCCTGGACGGCGCCCGCATCCTGGCCGAGCGCCTGGTGCAGGCCGACGTCACCGAGCACGGCGTGTCCGTCCTCACCGGCGGCACGGACGTCCACCTGGTCCTCGTCGACCTGCGGAACTCCGAGCTCGACGGCCAGCAGGCCGAGGACCGTCTCCACGGGCTCGGCATCACGGTCAACCGCAACGCCATCCCGAACGACCCCCGGCCCCCGATGGTCACCTCGGGTCTGCGGATCGGTACGCCCGCCCTGGCCACCCGCGGTTTCCAGACCGAGGACTTCGCCGAGGTCGCGGACATCATCGCCGAGGCGCTGAAGCCGTCGTACGACGCCGACGCCCTGGCCGCCCGCGTCACGGCCCTGGCCGGCAAGCACCCCCTTTACCCTGGTCTGAAGTAGTTACGTACGACACAGACTGAATATCGGGGCACCGCGCACACTGAACAGTGAGTGCGGTGCCCCGCACCGTGTCACCCCCGCCTTGATCATCTGCACCACCCCCCGCAGGCAGACAACGGCGTCTACCCACCCTTAGGAGTTCCCCGTGGCCATCTCGGTCTTCGACCTGTTCTCGATCGGCATCGGCCCCTCCAGCTCCCACACGGTCGGCCCGATGCGCGCCGCCCGCCTGTTCGCGGGCCGCCTCAAGAACGACGGCCTGCTGGCCCACACCGCCTCGATACGTGCCGAGCTGTTCGGCTCGCTGGGCGCGACCGGCCACGGCCACGGCACCCCGAAGGCCGTGCTGCTCGGCCTGGAGGGCAATTCCCCGCGCACGGTCGACGTCGAGACCGCCGACGCCCGAGTCGAGCAGATCAAGGCCGACAAGCGCATCACGCTCCTCGGCGCGCACGAGATCGGCTTCGACTTCGACGAGGACCTGATCCTGCACCGCCGCAAGGCCCTGCCGTACCACGCCAACGGCATGACCCTGTGGGCGTACGACGCCGAAGGCACCCCCCTCCTGGAGAAGACGTACTACTCGGTGGGCGGCGGCTTCGTCGTGGACGAGGACGCGGTGGGCGAGGACCGCATCAAGCTCGACGACACGGTGCTGAAGTACCCCTTCCGCACCGGCGACGAGCTGCTGCGCCTGGCCAAGGACACCGGTCTGTCGATCTCCGCCCTGATGCTGGAGAACGAGAAGGCCTGGCGCACGGAGCCCGAGATCCGCGAGGGGCTCCTGGAGATCTGGCGGGCCATGCAGGACTGCGTCGCGCGCGGCATGGCCCAGGAGGGCATCCTGCCCGGTGGCCTGAAGGTGCGCCGCCGCGCCGCGAACACCGCGCGCAAGCTGCGCTCCGAGGGCGAGCCGCTGGCCCTCGCGATGGAGTGGATCACGCTCTACGCGATGGCGGTCAACGAGGAGAACGCCGCAGGCGGCCGCGTCGTCACCGCCCCGACGAACGGCGCCGCCGGCATCATCCCGGCGGTCCTGCACTACTACATGAACTTCATCCCGGGCGCGGACGAGGAGGGCGTGGTCCGCTTCCTGCTCTCCGCGGGCGCGATCGGCATGCTCTTCAAGGAGAACGCCTCGATCTCCGGCGCCGAGGTCGGCTGCCAGGGCGAGGTCGGCTCCGCCTGCTCAATGGCGGCCGGCGCCCTGGCCGAGGTCCTCGGAGGCACCCCCGAGCAGGTCGAGAACGCGGCCGAGATCGGCATGGAGCACAACCTGGGCCTGACCTGCGACCCGGTCGGCGGCCTGGTCCAGATCCCGTGCATCGAGCGCAACGGCATGGCGGCGGTCAAGGCCGTCACGGCGGCGAAGATGGCGATGCGCGGCGACGGCAGCCACAAGGTCTCCCTGGACAAGGTCATCAAGACCATGAAGGAGACCGGCGCGGACATGTCGGTCAAGTACAAGGAGACCGCACGCGGCGGCCTCGCGGTGAACATCATCGAGTGCTGAGGCCGTAGGCCCTGACCAGCGCGTCTCGTTCTTTCGGCGATGTCGGGGCCTTCCCTGCTTACGCGGGGGAAGTCCCTGGAACCTCCCTGGGACAGCCCTCGGGAGCAGTCACCCACAGCCCGCAATAACAAGAGTTTTGTTAAACTCGAGCCATGGCTACCTCACCGGCTCCCGGCGAAGGACCCGTCCGGCCCGTATCCGTCTCGCTCCACGAAGGCACCATCGCTGCCCTCAAGGAGCGCACGGGCAAGCGAGGCATGTCCGCCTACGTCGAAGCCCTCATCCAGCGCCAACTGGAGCGGGACCGACTGCGCGAACTCATCGAAGACGCGGAAGCCGAACACGGCCCGGTCGATCAGGCGGCAGTCGACGCCAAGCGAGCGATCCTCCGCGGTTATACGGCCGACTCGGCAGACGCCGCGTGAGCGGCACGCTCGTCCTCGACTGCGAAGGCCTGTCCAAGCTGGTACGACGCTCACCCGAGATCACAGAGTGGCTGGCCGCAGCCGAAGCCGAAGACATCCGCGTCGTGACTAGCTCCGTCACCCTCGTCGAAGCCCGCGACCCCAAGGTCAACCAGGCCCGCTTCGACTACGCCGTCTCCCGCGTGAACGTCATCCCGCCCACCGAAGCCATCGCCCGCCACGCCAGCAAGCTCCTCGCCACAGCAGGACTGCACGGCCACAAATACGCCCTCGACGCCATCGTGGCCGCCACCGCACTCACCTCGCCCGCCCCGGTGACCGTCCTGACGTCGGACCCCGAAGACCTCCTGATGCTCTGCGGCCCCGGCATCCGCGTGATCAAAATCTGACCCGCAGGCCCCCTGACGCCGAGACCGTCCGCGCGCCCTCGCCGCCGTACAGGAGGTGTACGGGGTGACTGCCACTGTGCGCGCAAGGCATTCGGCAACGGAGGCGCGCGTGGTTGAGACCAAGGGCGAGGGCTGGACATGGAACGAGTGGGCGGAGACGGCCCCGTTCTACGGAGTGGACGATACGCTGTCGCTGGCGCAGAACGTCACCAACTCGGCCTTCCGCAAGTTCTGCGGCTCGGACGCCGTCGGCGCGCCACGGGAAGCCTGACACCGGTGGTCGGGGCACCATGACCAGCCCCGGTACCTCAGAGCCCTGATCACAGACGGCTCCCCTATCGGTCAAGTAAAAGGACACCGCGCGCGGCGGCCTCGCGGTGGACATCATCGAATGCTGACGGGACGGGCCCTGATCAGCGCCTTGGTGTCTTTCAGCGCTGTCAGGGCCTTCCCCTGGCTGCTGTTCAGGGCTTGCGGGCGACGCCGCTGAACATGGCTACCTCGGCCGGTACGCCGTTGGTGTCCGGCTCGGGGCGCCAGCGGCTGCACGACACCACGCCGGGGGCGAGGAGTTCCAGGCCGTCGAAGAAACGGGTGACCTGGTCAGGAGTGCGCTGGGTGAGCTTCGGGGTGCCGTGCTCGTTCCAGAACGCGACCGCCGCGTCCACATCGGGCATCGCCGGATCCGTGATCGTGTGCGACAGGACCAGGTGGCTCCCGGACGGCAGCGCGTCCATCAGGCGGCGGACGATGCCGTACGCCTGAGCGTCGTCCTCCAGGAAGATGACCACGCCGAGCAGCACGAGCGCGACCGGCTGACTGAAGTCCAGGGTCTTCGCCGCGTGTTCCAGGATCCGGTCGACGTTGCGGAGGTCCTCGTCGAGGTAGTCGGTCCTCCCCTCGGGTGTGCTGGTGAGCAGGGCGCGCGCGTGGACGAGCACCAGCGGATCGTTGTCGACGTAGACGACGCGGGATTCCGGTGCCAGCCGCTGGGCCACCTCGTGGGTGTTGTCGGCCGTCGGCAGACCGGTGCCGATGTCGAGGAACTGCCGGATCCCGCAGTCGGCGACCAGGTGCCGCACCGCTCGCCCGAGGAACAGCCGGTCCGCCTGGGCGTAGTCGCCGATGCCCGGGTGCAGCTTGCGGATCTGGTCACCGGCCTCCTGGTCGACCGGGTAGTTGTCCTTGCCGCCCAGCCAGTAGTTCCAGATCCGTGCCGTATGAGGCTGCGCGGTGTTGATCCTGTCGCGGTGCTGCTCGGCCACGGGGCCCCCTTTGGAGTCACGCTCGGTTCAAGGTCAACGCGCAGCCTATATACGGGACTTACCTCCGGGGGCGGCAGGCTCTACGTGCGGGGAACGTGCTGGGTTACGCAGTGGACTCCGCCGCCGCCGTAGGCGAGCGTGCGCGCCGGGGCGGCGACCACTTCGCGGCCGGGGAAGAGCGTACGGAACTGGGCGAGGGCGAGCGTGTCTTGCGGTTCGTTCGCGACGGGGACGACCACGCTGCCGCTCGTCTCGTAGTAGTTGGTGTAGCTGAACGTCTCCACGAGCAGCCCGTTGTGCCGGAAGTGGGGCTGGTGCCGCATCTCCACCACCTCGAACCGGCGGCCGCGGGCGTCGGTCGTGCCCTGGAGGACAGCCAGGTTGGCCGCCATCCGGGAGTGGTTAGGGCTGGTGGTGTCGGGCTGGGTATGTACGAGGAGCTTGGCCGGGCCAAGGTAGGCGGCGACCAGATCGACGTGTCCGTTGGTGACGTCGTCGTTGTTGAGGCCGTACGGAAGCCAAATGAGCTTCGTGGCGCCGTACGCGGCCAGCAGCGCCGCCTCGATCTCGGCGCGGGTCATGGTGGGGTTGCGGTTGGGGTTGAGCAGGCACTCCTCTGTGGTGATGAGAGTGCCCTGGCCGTCGGTGATGACCGCGCCGCCCTCAAGGATCATGGCGACGTCCTTGCGCG
This sequence comes from Streptomyces sp. NPDC002994, assembly GCF_040611155.1. Lineage (NCBI taxonomy): Bacteria > Bacillati > Actinomycetota > Actinomycetes > Kitasatosporales > Streptomycetaceae > Streptomyces > Streptomyces sp. NPDC002994. Next base: position 29,723 of record NZ_JBEXNQ010000038.1, on the reverse strand, counting down.
GGACCCCGAGGTACTGGCACACGCCGACCGGCAGGAAGTCGTCCTTGTCGTACGGGTACTTGTTGCCCCAGCCGTTGAAGCCCAAGTCGAGCCCGGTCTTCTGGGTCTTCGTCACGTTCAGGGCGAAGACAGGTCCGGTGTCGCGGGTCCAGCAGTCGTTCACCGGGTACTCGATGACGGTGACCGTACTGCCGCACTGCCGGCGCGCTTCCGCGGCCTGACCGGGCTCCGCGACCATGGTGACCGGTTCGAACCGGGCGATGCTCCTGGCGATACCGGCGATCTCGGCCTGGACGTCGGGGAGCAGTCCGCCCCACCCGATGGTCCGGTCCCAGGGCCACGCCATGACGCAGCCGGAGTGCGGCTCCCATTCGGCCGGTGCGGTGTACTTCTCCTCCGTCTGCGCGGCAGCCGGGGCGGCGAAGGCACGGCCGCCGACCGCGGTGGCCACGGCGGTGGCCGCCACGGTGGTCAGCGCGGCTGCGCCGAATCCTCTCCTGGACATCCGGGGCGCGTTCACGTTTACGTTCACGTTCATGGCAACACTCCTTGTTGGCTGAGGGAGACAGGGAGATCAGGAAGGTTCGGTCGCGAGCTCGGCACGCTGCTCCGCGCCCGCATCCGCATCCGCCACGGCCCGGTCGGCGGCGCGGAGCTTGTCCTGCGGGCGCTTGGCCAGCAGGTAGAGAAGACCGGCGGTGATCACGACGCCGGTGCCCAGCAGTCCGGCCCAGACCTGGTACCAGGGGGCGCCGGGCGGGGCGAGGATGGCGCGGGGCCAGCAGACGTTCGCGACCTCGAAGGCCGTCCACAGCACCGCCAGCACGTTGAGGAACGTGCCCTTGCGTCCCTGTCGTATGTGACCGGAGGGCACCCAGGTGCCGCGCAGGCGGGCGACGAGCGCGGCCAGCGAGACCAGGAAGAACGGCAGGAAGGTGGCCGCCGTACCGAAGGCAATCAGGCTGCCGATGGCCGTGGCGTTCAGGCCGAGCAACAGGCCGGAGCAGCTGACCACGGTGGAGGCGATCAGCCCGCCGATCGGTGCCTGTCGCCGGTTGACCTTCCGTACGTACCGGGAGAGGGGGAAGACGCCGTCGCGCGCCAGCGAGTACACGCCGCGGGCGGCGCCGCCCTGGGATGCCATGGCGCAGGCGAGGAACCCGATCAGTACGACGAGTACGAACGGCTTGTCGGACCAGGAGCCGAACGACGAGATCACAGCGGTCGTTACGGGGTCCAGGTCCTCCCCCGCCACCACGGCCGCCGGGTCGGGGTGGGCCAGGGAGACCGCCATGGCGTTGAGGATCACGACGACGCCGACGCTGAGCAGCGCCCACCACATGGCGCGCGGCACCTGGCGGCCCGCGTCCTTCGTCTCCTCGGCCGTCGAGACGCAGGCGTCGAAGCCGATGAAGCCCCAGCCGGCGACGGCCAGGACGGCCAGGAACGCCATCGCGGTGGAGCCGCCGGACAGCTGCTCGGCCCCCAGCGTCTCGGTGAACATCGCGAAACCGTGCTCGCGGAAGAACAGCAGCAGGGCGAAGCCGACGAGCACCGACGCCACCGCCTCGGCGGCGATGCCCAGCGACACGAACCAGCTGAGGATCTTGATGCCGAAGGCGTTGACCAGCATGCAGCCGAGGAGGATGCCCGCGGCCACCGCGACCATCGTCCCCGGCGTGGGCGTGACGCCGACGAGGGCGAAGACCCAGGGCGCGGCCAGATAGGCCACCGTGGTGTTCCCGAACATCACCGCGAACTGCCACACCCAGCCGCTCATCCACCCGAAGGTCGGACCGAGAAGCCGCCGTCCCCATTGGTAGGGGCCGCCGGTCAGCGGCCACTGGGACGCCAGCTCGGAGTAGACGTTGACGACCAGGCACTGGCCGAGCAGGACGACCGGCAGCGCCCACACCCAGGCGGGCCCGGCGATCATCGTCCCGACCATGGACACCGCGTACAGCGCGACCACCGGCGAGACCACGGCGAAGCCCATGGAGATGTTCCCCAGGATGCCGAGGCTGCGTCGCAGCTCCTGCTTGTATCCCAGGTCGCTGAGCCGGGCGGAGTCTGTGTCATGGACGGCTTGGGTGGCGTGGGTGGCGTGGGTGGCTTGCGGTTCTGGCACGGTGCACCTCGGAGGGCTGAGGGTGGCGAGGGAAGCGGTCGGTCGGCATCGCACTGCCGACCTAAATCTAACCTTGTTAGGTTTAGGGGCTGCGGGGACCGTAACGCGCCCCCGTCCGCTTGTGAAGCCCCTGCCGCCGAGTAACCTGACCGGCGAAAGAGGGGGAGCCGCCACCATGGCCCGACCGAGTCAGCCGCTGCTGAGCCGCGCGATCATCGCGCGCGCCGCGCTGGAACTGATCGAAGAGGAAGGCCCTCAGGCCCTCAAAATGCGGTCGCTCGCCGAGCGGCTAGGGGTCCGTGGCGCCTCGCTGTACCACCACGTCGCCTCCAAGGACGACCTGCTGGACGCGGCCTCGGAACTCATCAACGAGGAGATCGATCTCCGCCCGCTCCAGGACCCGCAGTGGCGCGACGGCCTCACCGAGTACGCCCGCGGCTACCGCCGGGTGTACCTGCGCTACCCGAACGTCATCGCCCTGGTCGCCCGTCGCCGGGTCGAGGCCGACAAGGCCCTGCGGGGTTACGACGCCCTGCTGGCCACCCTCATCCGTGCGGGCTGCACCCCGGACCGGGCGGCCGAGGCCGCCGCCACCTTCGACTACCTCGTCCTCGGCTCCGCCCTCGAAACCTTCGCCGCCGGATTCACCCGCGCCCCGGCGGGCTACCGCCCCGACTACCCCGCCCTGGCCGACTCCCTGGAGTCGTCGGACGCCCGTCCCGGGGGCCTCGCCGCCCTCGACGACCGCGGTTTCGAACTGGGCCTGCGCCTCATCCTGGACGGCCTCGCCGCTCAGCTCGCGGCGTCGTAGGGCGTCGTTGCAGGGCATCGTTGCAGTGCATCGTTGCAGAGCATCAGGGAGCGTGAGCGAGCGGCTGCGCACCGCCGACGGCGGCCAGCGCTTCGGCCGCCAGCGACCGCCGGTCGGTGAGCAGCAGCGGTGGGTGCGCGGTGACCCGCGCGGTCAGGCCGGACGCGCCGGCCACCCGGCGCAGCGAGGTGACGAAGTCCTCGTCGCCGAGGAACGCGGCCACTGTGCTGGGGGCGCCCGTCTGCTCGTACGAGATCGTCACCGGCCGGACGGGCGCGCCCGCGTCGAGCGCCGCCTGGAAGGTCGCCCGGCGGAACCTGCCACCCGGCGCGGAGCACCAGGTGGTGGCCTGGGGGAAGACCAGTACGGACCGCCCGGAGCTCAGCACCGACGCCAAGTCGGCCATGACACGGGGAAGTTCGCGCAGCTCCTCGCGGTCGATGAAGCGGGTGCCGACGCGCCGCGCGAGGGTGCCGATGACCGGCCACTGGCCGATCTCCCGCTTGGCGAGGAGAGTCACGGGCTCCACGGCGAGTACGGCGACGACGTCGAGCCAGGAGATGTGGTTGGCCACGATCAGGGTGCCGGGTCTTCCGCTTCCGCCGGGCACGGTGAGCGGTTGGGGGCCGGCCACCATCCGTATGCCGAGGGCCCCGAGAATGTTCAAGGCCTGGCCGCGCAGCGCCTCGGGTTCGGCGAGCCGGTCGCCCCTGGACACCCCACGGGCGATCGTGCGGGCGAGGGCGGCGCAGCGCCGTACCGCTTCCGCCATCGGAACCCGTGGGGCCGCGTCGGCGGCGCAGTCCGGCGCGCATCCGGCGTCCACAGCCCAGGGATTCACCGGGTTTCGCCCCCGCCCTCGCCCAGGAAGAAGCGGCGGTAGCGGTCCCCGAGCCGGTCCATGTCCAGCAGGACGAAGAAGTCGGCGACGTCGAACTCGGGGTCGTGGGTGGGCGCCCCGCACATCCACGCGCCGAGCCTGAAGTAGCCCCGCAGCAGCGGCGGCAGATCGGCGTAACCGGTCTGCTCCGCCGTCGGACCGGCGGGCATCCAGGGCCTGCGGGGGTGCACCCGCAGCTCGGGCGGCGACGAGTGCTTCGCCGTGCCGAGCAGCCAGGCGCCGGCCGCCGTCCTGCCGCCGTCCGACAGGGGTACGGAGGCACAGCCTGCCAGGTAGCGGTGGCCGGAGAGCAGGACGTAACGGGCGAGCGCGGACCACATCAGGTTGATCACCGCGCCGGAGCGGTGGTCCGGGTGTACGCAGGAGCGGCCGGCCTCGATCATGGCCGGGCGCAGGCCGTCGAGCGCCCGCAGATCGAATTCGCTGTCGGAGTAGGAGCGTTCGGTCCGTCCCGGCGGCAGCAGCCGGTAGGTGCCGACCACCTCGCCGGTCGTGCTGTCGGTCACGATCAGGTGGTCCACGAATTCGTCGTACGCGTCGATGTCGTGTCCGGGCAGGGACGAGTCGAGGGTCGCGCCCATCTCCTCGCCGAAGACCCGGTACCGCAGCCGCTGCGCTGCCCGGATCTGCTCGTCGGAGTCCGCGATGGAGGTGACGTACGAACTGGTGGGGGTGGGGGTGAGGGCGGTGGCAGTGGCGGTGGTTATGGGGCGCATGAGGTGCCGTTCTCCGTCCGGTTCGGGGCCGATCGCGCAAGGAGCATGGCGGCGGCGGCGGTCGGGCCGGTGACAGGGAGGGCCGGCCGCCGGATCCGTGGAATGAACAGCGGGGTTCGGGGGCCGGGCGGCTGTCGCCTTCGCGGCGAGGGGTGAGTAATACTCTCCGTATGGCTTCAAGCGTTACGGGCGTCCGGCGGGCGACCGCACGGGACGCGAAGCGGCTCACGCGGCTCGTGCGGAGTTCGCGCGCGTACGAGGGGCCGTACGCCCCGATGGTCGCGGGCTACCGGGTCGGGCCCGACTACATCGAGACGCACCGGGTCTTCGTGGCCGTCGACTCCGAAGACGACCGGGTGCTCGGGTTCTACTCCCTCGTCCTCGACCCGCCCGAGCTGGACCTGATGTTCGTCGCCGACTCCGCCCAGGGCCTCGGCATCGGCCGCCTGCTCGTCGCGCACATGGTCGGCGAGGCGCGGGAGGCGGGGATCGCCGGCGTGCGCGTCGTGTCGCACCCGCCCTCCGAGGGCTTCTATCTGAGCGTGGGCGGCGAGCGGACCGGAACCGAACCCGCCAGTCCGCCCGCGGTGATGTGGGACCGCCCCGAACTGGTCATTCCGGTCGGCTGACCCCAGTTGCGCGGCCATTGCGCGGCCATTCGGAGGACTGAGGGGAACGGACGGGAACTGAGCGGCCCGCGCAAGCGTTGGCGGGTTGGGCAAAGAGATCGTCAAAGGGCGCGGCCCGCGCCGGATTGAGCAGGGATCTTCATGGGTGTCAGTCTCTCCAAGGGCGGCAACGTCTCGCTCTCCAAGGAGGCCCCCGGCCTGACCGCCGTCACGGTGGGCCTGGGCTGGGACGTACGCAGCACGACCGGTACCGACTTCGACCTCGATGCCAGCGCCCTGCTGGTCGATGCCAACAACAAGGTCGTGTCGGACCAGCACTTCGTCTTCTTCAACAACCTCAAGAGCCCCGACGGCTCGGTGGAGCACACCGGTGACAACCTCACCGGTGCGGGCGAGGGCGACGACGAGCAGATCAAGGTGGGCCTCTCGACGGTTCCGCCCGAGGTCGACAAGGTCGTCTTCCCGGTTTCGATCCACGAGGGCGAGAGCCGCGGCCAGAGCTTCGGCCAGGTGCGCAACGCCTTCATCCGGGTCATCAACCAGGCGGACAACAACGAGCTCGCGCGTTACGACCTCTCCGAGGACGCCTCGACCGAGACCGCCATGGTCTTCGGCGAGCTCTACCGCAGCGGCGCGGAGTGGAAGTTCCGTGCCGTCGGCCAGGGGTACGCCTCGGGTCTGCGCGGCATCGCGACGGACTTCGGCGTCAACATCTGATACGCCGCTGCGGGGCTGTCCGTGCCGGGAGACCGGTACGGACAGCCCGGTTGGCCATGCGCGGCACCTTCCCACCAGTCCGACCAGTCGGTACGTTCCTGGTTACCCGACTGCCGCCTGGAGGGCCCGATGAGCCAGCCCACGCCCCAGCCCGTGCCCCCGCCCGTGCCGGAGATCCACGGCCACTGCGCCGACCGGTTCGCCGCCGTGCGCACCACGTTCGAGGAGAACTTCCGGGAGCGCGGGGAACTGGGCGCGGCCGTGACCGTGCGGGTCGACGGGGAGACCGTGGTCGACCTGTGGGGCGGCTGGGCCGACGCCGCGCGCAGTCGGCCGTGGGAGCGGGACACGCTGGTCAACGTGTGGTCGACGACCAAGGGGCCGACGGCGCTGTGCGCCCATCTGCTGGCCGACCGCGGGCTGCTCGACCTCGACGCCCCGGTCGCCTCGTACTGGCCTGAGTTCGCAGCCGCCGGCAAGGAAGCCATTCCCGTACGCCATCTCCTGTCGCACCGCGCGGGGCTGGCCGGGCTGCGCGAGCCGCACACCTTCGCCGAGCTGTACGACTGGGAGCTGACCTGCGCGCGGCTGGCGGCGACCGAGCCCTGGTGGGAGCCGGGCACGCGGTCCGGCTATCACGCGATCACGTACGGCTTCCTGGTCGGTGAGGTCGTCCGGCGCGTTACGGGCCTGCTGCCGGGCGAGTTCCTGCACCGGGAGGTCACCGGGCCGCTCGGCATCGACTTCACGATAGGACTGCCGGAGAAGGAAGCCGGACGGGCCGCCGAGCTCGTGCACCCCCGGGCGGAGCCCACCAGCGAACAGGCGGCACTGTTCGCGGCGCTGGAGCCCGTCGCCCTCGCAGCCCTGCTCAATCCTGGTCCCGGAGCGGCCCAGGCCAACACCCCGGAATGGCGGGCCGCCGAGATCCCCGCGGCCAACGGCCACGGCACGGCCCGCGCGGTGGCCGCCCTGTACGAGATCTTCGCCCGGCGCGGCCGCTCCGGCGAGCACCGCGTCCTCTCCCCCGAGGCCGCCGAGCGGGCCCGCGAGGGGCAGGGCAGCTGCCGGGACCTGGTGCTCGGCGCGGGCTTCGGCCACGACACGGAGATCGGGCTCGGCCTGTGGCTGAGTGGCCCGCGCGGCTCGTACGGCCCCAACCCACGGGCCTTCGGCCACGACGGCTTCGGCGGCTCCTGCGGCCTCGCGGACCCCGAGGCGGGCATCAGCATGGGGTACGTCATGAACCGCATGGGCCCGAACATCGCCGACGACCCCCGCAAGATGGCGCTGGTGGAGGCCGTTTACAGCGCGCGGTGACCGGCGCTCTGGAAAATGCCGCTCAGCGGCACCCTCCAGCCCCTCCGGCGTTTGAGGAGCGGGGTCTGGGGCGGAGCCCCAGTCCAGGTGGACGCCCCCTGGTGGGGGCGTCCCTCAGTGGCCGCCGCCGAGTTCGCCGCTCAGCGTGCCGTGCATCTTCGCGCTGTAGAGGTTCAGGCCGACGATCTCGACCGTCTTGCCCCGGTGTTCGTACTTCGTCGTGATCGCGTCCAGCGCGGCGACCGACGACGCGTCCCAGATGTGCGCCGCCGTCAGATCGATGACGACCCGCTCCGGTCCGCCCTTCGTGTAGTCGAACTGCTCGACCAGCTCGTTGGACGACGCGAAGAACAGTTCGCCGGTGACCGTGTAGACGATCCGTCCGCCGTCCTCGTCGGTGACCGCGGTGACATCGACCAGGTGCGCGACGCGCTTGGCGAAGATGACCATGGCCGTGATGGAGCCGACGACCACACCGATGGCCAGGTTGTGCGTCGCCACCACGCACAGCACGGTGACGGCCATGACGGTGGTCTCGCCCACCGGCATCCGCTTGAGCGTCTTCGGCGCGATGGAGTGCCAGTCGAACGTGGCCACCGACACCAGGATCATCACCGCGACCAGTGCCGCCATCGGGATGTCCGAGACGACGGGCCCGAAGACGATGCACAGCACCATCAGGAAGACGCCCGCGAGGAACGTCGACAGGCGGGTACGCGCACCCGATGCCTTGACGTTGATCATGGTCTGGCCGATCATCGCGCAGCCGCCCATGCCGCCGAAGAAGCCGGTGACGATGTTGGCGATGCCCTGGCCGATGGACTCGCGGGTCTTGCTGGAGTGCGTGTCGGTGATGTCGTCGACCAGTTTGGCCGTCATCAGCGACTCCATCAGGCCCACCAGCGCCATCGCCAGCGCGTACGGCGCGATGATCTTCAGCGTGTCCAGCGTGAACGGCACGTCCGGCAGCCCCGGTACCGGCAGGGACGACGGCAGATCACCCTTGTCGCCGACGTTCGGTACGGCGATCCCGGCGGCCAGCGTGACCGTCGTGAGGATGACGATGGAGACGAGCGGCGCCGGAACCGCCCTGGTGATCCGGGGGAAGAGCACCATGAGCGCCAGCCCCGCCGCGACCAGCGGATACACCATCCACGGAACGTCGGTGAGCTCCGGCACCTGGGCCATGAAGATCAGGATCGCGAGCGAGTTGACGAAACCGACCATCACCGAACGCGGCACGAACCGCATCAGTTTCGCGACCCCGAGCGCTCCGAGAACGATCTGGAAGACGCCCGCAAGAATGACGCAGGCGATCAGGTACCCGAGGCCGTATTCACGGTTGAGCGGGGCGATGACCAGGGCCACCGCTCCCGTCGCCGCCGAGATCATCGCCGGCCGGCCGCCGACGAACGCGATGGTGACGGCCATCGTGAACGACGCGAAGAGACCGATGCTCGGGTCGACACCGGCGATGATCGAGAACGAGATCGCCTCGGGGATCAGCGCGAGCGCGACCACCAGGCCGGCCAGGAACTCGGTACGGAAGACCTTGGGGGAGAGCCAGACGGGGCGGGCCGGGCGGGGCAGGGCGAAGGAGGGCAAGAGAATAGAGCCTGTCGTGCGCAGGGGGGACCGGGACCGGCATTCACCGGCGCGGGGCAACTCTACCCTGACGTTAGGGTAGAGATCGCGACGGGCGTACGACGACGGACGAGAGGCCACCGGGCGTGGACAGCAAGCACATGCAGATCGGCGAGGTCGCGACCAGGACCGAGCTGTCCCTGCGGACCATCCGGCACTACGAGGAGACCGGCCTGGTCACCCCGTCCGCCCGCTCCCAGGGCGGCTTCCGTCTCTACACCGAGGCCGACGTCGCGCGCCTGATGGTCGTACGCCGCATGAAGCCGCTCGGATTCACGCTGGACCAGATGCGGGACCTGCTGGACGCCACCGACCGGCTCGACGCGCCCGAGCCGCCGACGGAGGACGAGCGGGAGGCACTGCTGGAGCGCGTGCGGGGCTTCGAGCGGGCGGCCGCCGAGCGCGTGAGCGATCTGCGGACCCAGCTCGAACGGGCCGAGGAATTCGCCCGCACTCTGCACGAGCGCACCACGCGGGTGTTGCCGAAGTAACACGGCCGCCCTTATGCAACTTGTTGCACAACACGTCCCGCGTGGACTACACATTGCGGCATGAGTCCGACGACTGAGTACCCGCATCTCCTGAGCCCCCTCGACCTGGGCTTCACGACCCTCCCCAACCGCGTGCTGATGGGTTCGATGCACGTCGGACTCGAAGAGGCCGAGCGCGGCTTCGAGCGGATGGCCGAGTTCTACGCGACCCGCGCCCGCGGCGGCGTCGGCCTCATGGTCACCGGTGGCATAGCCCCCAACGACCGCGGCCGCCCCTACCCCGGCGGCGCGAAGCTGACCACGCCCGAGGAGGCCGCGCAGCACCGGCAGGTGACCGACGCCGTGCACCGCGAGGGCGGCAGGATCGCGATGCAGATCCTGCACTTCGGGCGGTACGCCTACCACCCCGACCTCGTCGCCCCCAGCGCGATCCAGGCCCCCATCAGCCCGTACACGCCGAACGCGCTGACCGACGCCGAGGTCGAGGAGACCATCGAGGACTTCGTCCGTGCGGCGCACCTGGCCAAGTCGGCGGGCTACGACGGCGTGGAGATCATGGGGTCCGAGGGCTACCTGATCAACGAGTTCATCGCCGCCCACACCAACCACCGCGACGACCGGTGGGGCGGCTCGTACGAGAACCGCATGCGCTTCCCGGTCGAGATCGTCCGCCGCGTGCGTGAGCGCGTGGGGCCCGACTTCATCCTCATCTACCGGCTCTCGATGCTCGACCTGGTCCCGGGCGGCTCGTCCCTCGACGAGGTCATCACGCTCGCCCGCGAGGTCGAGGCGGCCGGCGCGACCATCATCAACACCGGCATCGGCTGGCACGAGGCCCGCATCCCCACCATCGCGACCTCCGTGCCGCGCGGCGCGTACGCCTGGGTGACCAAGCGCGTCATGGGCTCGGTGAACATCCCCCTCGTCACGACCAACCGCATCAACACCCCCGAGCTCGCCGAAGAACTCCTCGCCGACGGCTGCGCGGACATGGTCTCGCTCGCCCGCCCATTCCTCGCCGACCCCGACTTCGTCGCCAAGGCCAAGGCCGGCCGCTCCGACTCCATCAACACCTGCATCGGCTGCAACCAGGCCTGTCTCGACCACACCTTCAGCGGCCTGATCACCTCCTGCCTGGTCAACCCGCGCGCCTGCCACGAGACCGAGCTGGTCCTCTCCCCCACCCGTCGCTCCAAGCGCGTCGCCGTCGTCGGCGCCGGTCCGGCCGGGCTCGCCTGCGCGGTGACGGCGGCCGAGCGCGGCCACGCGGTGACGCTGTACGACGCCTCCGACGTGATCGGCGGCCAGCTCAACATCGCGCGCAAGGTGCCCGGCAAGGAGGAGTTCAACGAGACGCTGCGCTACTTCCGCAACCAGCTCGACGAACACGGCGTAGAGGTACGTCTCGGGGCGCACGCCACCGCCGAATCCCTCACCGCCGCCGGCTACGACGAGATCGTCCTGGCCACCGGCGTCACCCCGCGCATCCCGCGGATCGAGGGCATCGACCACCCCAGCGTCGTCAGCTACCTCGACCTCCTGCGCGACGACGCGAAGGCGGGCGACCGTGTCGCGGTCATCGGCGCGGGCGGCATCGGCTTCGACGTGGCCGAGTTCCTGACGGATACGTCGTCGGACCCGGCCGGCACCGACTCCGCGAGCCTCAGCCCCGAGGTCTTCTTCGCCCAGTGGGGCGTCGACATGGAGTACGGCTCGCGCGGCGGCCTCCAGGCCCCGGTCCGCGCCCCGCAGACCCGCACCGTCACCCTGATCCAGCGCAAGGCCACCAAGGTCGGCGCCGGGCTCGGCAAGACCACCGGCTGGATCCACCGCACCGAGCTCAAGCACCGCGGGGTCACGATGGTCGCGGGCGCGGCGTACGACCGTATCGATGACGAAGGACTGCACGTCACGGTCGACGGCGAGCAGCGGCTGATCCCCGTCGACACGGTCGTCCTGTGCACCGGCCAGGAACCGCGCCGCGAGCTGTACGACACGCTGCTCGCCGCCGGACTGCCCGTGCACCTCATCGGTGGCGCGGACGTGGCCGCCGAGCTGGACGCCAAGCGCGCGATCCGGCAGGGGACGGAGCTCGCGGCCACCCTGTGACGCGGAGCCCTGCCTAGGATGCGCTCATGTCCCTCCCGTACGCGATCCTCACCGCCCTGCTCGAAAAGCCGTCGTCCGGGCTGGAGCTGACCCGCAGGTTCGACAAGTCCATCGGCTACTTCTGGTCCGCCACGCATCAGCAGATATACCGCGAGCTGGCCAAGCTGGAGCAGTCCGGTGCGATCCGGGCCCTGCCCCAGCCGGAGCAGCCGACGCGCGGGCAGAAGAAGGAGTACGAGGTCCTGCCGGCCGGGCGCGACGAACTGGCCGCGTGGGTGGGGAAGATAGAAGATCCCAAGCCGATCCGCGACGCACTCCTGCTGCGCCTGCGCGCGGCGGGAGTGGTGGGCACGCAGGGCCTGGAGGCGGAGGTACGCCGCCATCTGGTGCTCCACCGCGCGCAGTTGGCGGAGTACCGGGCGATCGAGGAACGCGACTTCGGCGAGGACAAGGACAGTCAGAGCGACCGGCTGCGGCATCTGGTGCTGCGCGCCGGGATCGACCTGGAGAACTTCTGGGTCGGCTGGCTCGAGGCTGCTCAGGCCGAGCTCGAGGACCTCAAAGGCACGGCCGCGGATGCGCGTACGGGCCCGGAATCCACGCCCTGAGCGGGGGAGTTCCGGGCCCGTACCGTACGACGGTCAGCCCTTGTTCTGGGACGCCCAGAACTCGTCGAAGGTGAGCTTGCCGTCGCCGTTGCTGTCGTGGGAGTTGATCACGGCCTGGGCCACCGTCTCGGTGACGTAGGGGTCACCGAGCTGCGCCATGACGCTCTTGTACTCGACCGCCGAGATCGTCCCGTCCCCGTTGACGTCGTACCGCTCGAAAGCCTTGCGCGCCGACTCGATGTCCGCCATGGATGGACCCACCCCTTCTGGTGCTGATCAGAACCCGAACAGATTAACGGGCCGATCGCCGGCCCTGTCGGCCGGTGGGCTCGGAGGCACTGATGGTGGCGCGCTGAAGTATTTCTCCGTAAAACTCTCCGCGCGGGACAGTGGCTTTTCCGCCCCGGAGTGCTTAGTTCCGGCCAATAGCAGGGGCCGCTTCGTAACTCTCCGCCGCCGGGCGATAACTTCATGGCGTCGCCGCCACACCAGGAGCACAGGGCTCCCCGGGACTAGCGGCGCCAAGGGCGTTTCCATCAGTGGCCATTACGACTGACGTATTGACGATCCGGCCCTACACCCCCCAATGCCACACCATCTCCTCCGAGGGCGTCCATGCCCCGATAGGCCACGGACGACGAATCCGTGACGGATCATCAGCGCTCTGCCTGTGCCGTCGTAAAACTCGATGCCTACGGAAGGACTGCGGACGATGACCGACAAGCTGCTTGAATTCCCCCTCTCCCGACGGGGCGACGTACTCCCCGAAGAGTGTTCCTGGCTTCGGGAGCAGCAGCCTGTGGCCCGGGTGCGCACACTCACCGGTGACAGCGCCTGGCTGGTGAGCAGCTACGCGCTGGCCAAACAGGTGCTGGAGGACGAGCGGTTCAGCCTCAAGGACACGGCCACCCCCGGCGTGCCGCGGCAGTACGCGCTGACCATCCCGCCCGAAGTCGTCAACAACATGGGGAACATCAACAGCGCCGGGCTGCGCGGTGCGGTGATGAAGGCGCTCAACCCGCGTGCGGGCGCAGGCCTTGACGGCTGGCTGCGCATCACGGCGGACCGGCTCATCGACGACCTGATGGCCTGGGGGCCGCCGGTGGACCTCCGGGCGGGGTTCGCCGACCCCTTCTCGGCGGCGCTGCACTGCAAGGTTCTCGGGGTGCCGTTCGAGGACTGGCCGCGGCTCATGTCGAGCCTGGACATCGCGTTCATGACCAGCGCGCACCCCTTCGAGGGCTCGAAGCTCAACTGGTACAAGGACGTCGGCTACATGGTGGAGCGGCTGAACGCTCCCGCGTCCGAACGCTCGGGGCTGCTGGGTGAGTTGGCGGCGCTGCGCGAAGACGCCGAGTCGGCGCATCTGACGGACGAGATGCTCGCCACCGTCGCCGCCTCGCTGTTCGGCGCGGGCGCGGTCTCGACCTCCGCCTTCCTGGTGCTGGCGGTGCTCGCGCTGCTCCAGCGGCCGGAGCTGATCGGGTATCTGCGCAACCATCCCGACCGGATGGGCCGGGCCGTCGACGAACTGTTGCGCTGGAATCTGTCGATAGGAGACGGCCTGCCGCGGCTCGCGCTCGCCGACGTACAGCTCGGTGACGTGCTCGTACGCAAGGGAGACCTGGTCCTAGTCCTCGTCGAGGGCGCCAACTTCGACCCGGAGGTCTTCGAGGACCCCCAGACGCTGAACCTGAACCGCGAGCACAACCCGCATCTGGCCTTCGGCGGCGGCCGGCACTTCTGCCCGGCGTCGGCGCTGGGGCGCGCGCACGCGGAGACGGCGCTGGCGGCGCTGGTGGACCGGATGCCGCGGCTGGGTCTCGCGGTCCCGGCGGAGCAACTGGTGTGGCGTACGGGCTTCATCAAGCGCTTGCCGGAGCGGCTGCCGGTGCTCTGGTAGGCGGCCGGGAGCAGGTAACCGGGGGTTCGCCCCGGACCCCGCTCCTCGAACGCCTCAGCGGCCGGCGGTTCAGCGGAAGATGCCGGTGTGGCCCAGCGAGTAGCGGCCCGGCTGGGGGTAGACCGCCAGGCCGTGCGGGCCGCCGCCGACCGGGATGCGGGCGAGCTGCTTGCCGGTGGTGGTGTCGATCGCGTACACCTCCGAGTCGTAACGCCCGGACAGCCACAGCACCTTGCCGTCCGCCGAGACACCGCCCATGTCGGGGCTTCCGCCGTCCGGCAGGTGCCACTTCTTCGTCAGCTTGTTCTTCCCGAAGTCGAAGACAGAGATGGAACCCTCGCCCCGGTTGGAGACGTACATCTCCTTGGAGTCACGCGAGACGTACAGACCGTGGCAGCCCTTGCCGGTCGGCAGCAGCTTGGGGGTGGTGAACTTCGCGCCGTCCAGGACCCACATGCCGTGCGCCATCATGTCCGCGATGTAGATCGTCTTGCCGTCGGGCGAGATCTTCACGTCCTGCGGCATCGCGCCCTCGAACGGAAGCTTCTGCTGGCCGACGACCTTCATCTTCTCGGTGTCGACCTTCAGCAGCTCGCCGGAGAACTCGCAGGAGACGACGAAGTACCGTCCGTCGGCGGAGAAGTCGGCGTGGTTCACGCCGGCGCAGCTCACCGGCACGGTCTTGACGCGGTCCATGGTGTGCGGATCGCGGAAGACCAGTTCGCGGTCCATCGACGCCATGACGACGGCGTACTTGCCGTTGGGCGTGAAGTAGAGGTTGTACGGGTCGTGCACCTCCACCGGCTTGCCCACCGCGCCCGTCGCGGGGTTGATCGGGGTGAGGGTGTGACCGCGGTTGTTGTTGACCCACAGGGTCTTCATGTCCCAGGACGGGACGACGTGCTGCGGCTGGACGCCCACCGGGATCGTCTCGATGACTTTGTACGTCTTGGGGTCGATCACCGACACCGTGTTGGAGTTGGTGTTGGGGACGTAGACGCGCGACGGGAAGTTCTTGACGACCGGTGACAGCTGGTTCGGCCGGTCCGCGGCGTACACGTCCTTGGTGTCGAGCACCGGCGGCATCCCCGGCAGTCCGGGCGGCGCGGTCTTCTTCACCTTGGCGGGCGGGGCGACGCCCTTGGTGCCGCGGGCCTCGGCCGGGCCCGAGGGGTCGGCGCAGCCCGCGAGGGCCGCCAGGAAGGCGCCGGCGAGCAGCGCGGTCGTACGTCGAATGATCGTCGTCATCGGGTCAGCAGCTCCGTGGTCGTCACCGCGCGCAGGCCGCGGCGGTCGAGTTCGTCGAGGAGGGCGGGCAGGGCGGTGACCGTGTCGGCGTAGCCGAGGTGCAGGCTCACCACGGATCCGTTGCGGATTTCCCCGGCGATTTTCCGGGTGACGGCCGGGGCGCCGGGCGAGGTGAAGTCGAGCGAGTCGACGTCGTATGAGAGGACGTGCGGATAGCCCGCCCGGCGCGCCAGCCGCTGCACGAGCGGAGTGGCGTACTGGGTGCGCGAGGGGCGGAACCAGGTGCCGATGGAGCCGGTGAGCCGGCGCAGCCGGTCCGCGCAGCCGCTGATCTCGGCGTACGCCTCCCGCTCCCCCATGGCCGAGATGGTGAGGTGGCGCTGGGTGTGGTTGCCGAGGTCGTGGCCGCCGTCGAGGATCCGGCGGGCGAGCGCCGGATGGGCGTCGAGCCAGCTGCCGACCGCGAGGACGGTGAGGCGGGCGCCGGCCCGCTCGGCCTCGGCGAGCACGGCCTTCGCGATGGCCGGGTCACCCTGGCCGTGGAAGGTGAGGGCGACCCGGGGGCGGTCGCGCGGGCCGCGGGTGATCTGGACGGGCAGGCCGGGGAAGCGGTGGGGGGCGGGGGCGGGGCGCGGTGCCGCGGGCGGTGCGGGGAGCGACGGTACGGGGGCGGGTGACCCGGCGCCCGCGCCGCAGCCGGTGGCGAGCGCTCCCGTGACGGCCGCCCCGGCCGCTCCCGCTCCCGCGCGCAGCACACTGCGGCGGCATGTCAGTGTCACGCGCCCCATTTAAGGGGTAATGCGAGCAAAAGCTAATGATTGAGCCGATTCGGGGCCTAGTGGGTCGCCACGCGCGAGCCGCCCCACACCTCCTGCTGGTATGGATTCACTCGCTTGCACCCATACTTATGCGAGCATTACCAGGCAAGTGGCTCAGCTCACCTGCGATTCATCTCGCGAATTTCCAACCTTGGGCGGTTTTGCCCCAGCACGGGCTTTTGGCGCCGTGCTCACCTGTCTGCCATAGTCGGGCTACGACCCCCATTGACCCGGGCCAGGTCGTCATCAAAGCGGCCGTGGATCACACCCCCCCGTTCCACGGCGCTCCACAAAAGCCCCCGAAGAGCCGCACCCCGGCCGCAGGGGGCTTTTGTGTACCCGTCAGCTTGTACGGTCAGCGCTCGACGGCGCGGTCGCTGACCCGCATCTCGAACCAGGTGGTCTTGCCGCGCGGCAGCAGATCCACGCCCCACCGGTCGGAGAGCTTGTCGACGAGGAAGAGCCCGCGGCCACTGGTGTCGAGTTCGCGCACCGGCATCAGGCACGGGAGGCCGCGCGACGGGTCGCGCACCTCGATCCTTATCCAGCCCCTGCGGCGCAACATGCGCAGCCCGAAGACGCGGGCGCCGGTGTGCCGCACGGCGTTGCCCACGAGCTCCGAGACGAGCAGCACCGCGTACTCCGCGGTCTGCGGGGAGAGCCCCCACTGGCGGAACACCACGCAGTGCGTGAGCCGCCGCGCCGTGGCCGCCGACTCCGGACGGGAGGGCAGCCGGACTTCTTCATCTGTCGGATTCCCGAACAACTCCACCGCTTTGAACGCTTGTTCGTCCTCTACGGACGGCGTCCACCGCGCGGCAGTCGCGCTGCCGCGCGGCCGCGGTTGCTCCACACCCTCCAGCCCCGCCATGCCCCCATCATGGCCGCCCGCGGGGCCGCCCGGGGCC
Source organism: Streptomyces sp. NPDC002994 (assembly GCF_040611155.1). Classification (NCBI taxonomy): domain Bacteria; kingdom Bacillati; phylum Actinomycetota; class Actinomycetes; order Kitasatosporales; family Streptomycetaceae; genus Streptomyces; species Streptomyces sp. NPDC002994. The sequence continues at coordinate 12,772 of NZ_JBEXNQ010000038.1, read as the reverse complement.
GTTCCGGGGGATTCAGTCCCCCGGAACGACCCCGCCCCGGGGTGCGAATTGGCATATGCCAGTGGCAGCAAAGTGCCCGCCGTACCCCATACGACCTGCGGTGACGTACCGCTTCCGGCTGATCACCGAACCCCTGCCGCAAGGCGCCCTTCAGGCTGCGTTAAGGCTGGGTTAAACCGCCCGGGAGGATTACGCGCCACATTCACGCCAACTTGCCGTGCGTCACAGGAACTTGGCCTTGCCGGGCCCCTCCTCGACGAAACTGCGCATGCCGCGCTCCCGGTCCTCGGTGGCGAACAGCCCGGCGAACCAGTTGCGTTCGATGGTGAGCCCGGTGTCCACGTCCGTCTCCAGCCCCGCGTCGACGCACTCCTTGGCCGCCCGCAGCGCCATCGCGGGACCCTGCGCGAGCTTCGCGGCCCAGGCGTGGGCCTGCTCGTACACCTCGGCCGCCGGGACGACCCTGTCGACCAGGCCGATCGCCAACGCCTCGTCGGCGCGCACCTGCCGCCCGGTGAAGATCAGGTCCTTGGCCTTGGAGGGACCGACCAGCCGCGCGAGCCGCTGCGTGCCGCCCGCGCCGGGGATCAGGCCGAGCAGGATCTCGGGCTGGCCGAGCTTGGCGTTGTCGCCGGCGATACGGAAATCGGCGCACAGGGCGAGCTCGCAGCCGCCGCCGAGCGCGTAGCCGGTGACCGCGGCGACGACGGGCTTCGGGATGCGGGCGACCGCGGTGAACGAGTCCTGGAGGGCCTTGGAGCGTACGACCATCGCCGCATGGTCCATCACCTGCATCTCCTTGATGTCCGCGCCGGCCGCGAACACCTTCTCGCCGCCGTAGATGACCACGGCGCGCACGTCGTCGCGCCGGGTCGCCTCCTCGGCGAGCTCGCGCAGCCGGTCCTGGGTCGCGATGTCCAGTGCGTTCATCGGGGGGCGTGCCAGGCGGATGGTGCCGACGCCCTCGGAGACTTCGAGATTCACAGTCATACGAGCGAGGTTAGCCCCCGTTAACGACAACGGGCCTGGTGCTGTGAACAACAGCACCAGGCCCCTACGTACAGCGTGTGCTACTTCTTCCACTCCGCCCAGGACATGTTCCAGCCGTTGAGGCCGTTGTCCGGCTGGATCTGCTTGTCGTGGGAGTTCTTCACGACGACCACGTCACCGAGGATCGAGTTGTTGAAGAACCAGGCGGCCGGGGCCTGCTTGTCCCACCCGCCCCGCACGTCCCGCAGACCCACGCACCCGTGGCTGACGTTGGCCGACCCGAAGGTGCCCGCGCCCGCCCAGTAGTTGCCGTGGATGAAGGTGCCCGAGGTGGACAGGCGCATGGCGTGCGGCACGTCCTTGATGTCGTACTCGCCGCCGAAGCCCACGGTGGCGCCGTTCATGCGCGTCACCGCGTACTTCTCGCTGATGACCATCTGGCCGTTGTACGTCGTCGTCGACGGGGCGCCCGCGGTGATCGGGATGGTCTTGAAGACCTTGCCGTCGCGCTTGACCACCATCTTCTTGGCACTGGCGTCCACGACGCTGACCTGACTGCGGCCGACCGTGAACTTCACCGTCTTCGTCTGCTTGCCGTACACACCGGGCCGGCCCTCGACGCCGTCGAGGTTCAGCTTCAGCGTCACCTTGGTGCCCGCGGCCCAGTACTTCTCGGGGCGGAAGTCGAGGCGGTCGTTGCCGAACCAGTGGCCCTCGATCGGCACCGACGGCTCGGCCGTGACCTTGACCGCCTTCTCGACGTCCTCGGGGGCGGTGATGCCTCGGCTGAAACGCAGCGAGACGGGCATTCCGACGCCGACCGTCGAGCCGTCCTCGGGCGTGAAGTAGCTGACGAAGGTGTTCTTCGGTACGAGCGTCGTGAAGGTGGTGTCCTTCGCGGACTCACGGCCCTCGGAGTCCTTCGCGATCGCGTGGACCTTGTACTTGGTCGCGGCGGCGAGGTGGTGCGTCGGCTCCCAGGCGGTGCCGCCCGCGGTGATCTTTCCCTCGACCTCGTTGCCCTTGGTGTCCTCGACCGTGACGGACGTCAGCTTGCCCTTGTCCGCGCCGATCTTCAGAGCACCGCTCGTGGCGACGTTCTTCGCCTCGTCCTTGGGCGCGATCGTCACGACGGCCTGCGACGCCTTGGTGTCGGCGGCCTTCCCCGCCCCGTCCTTCTTGCCCTTGCCGTCGCCACCGCCGGAGTCACCGCTTCCGCCGCACGCCGTGACGAACAGCAGCATCGCCCCCAGCAGCAGAGCCAGCAGTCCAGGGCCCCCGCGCCGAGATCCGCGCCCCCGCCGCGCTCCGGCCGATGTCCCCGATATCGGCTGCCTTTTCACTTTTCGTTCTCCCCTCGCACGGCCTGGCCTCAGCCATGGCCCGCACCCCCACCGCGCAGCAACCGCGCGCCTGGTGAATGGTAATCACACCGGCCGGGTCCCGGGATCCCGGTATATGTCACCGTTCAGTTCCAAGTGCCGGTGAGACGGGGAGGGAGAATCACTTCACCGCGGAACCGGCCTTCCAGCGGTTCCAGTGCATGTTCCAGCCGCCGAGGCCGTTGTCGGGAGCGACCTTCCGGTCGCGGGAGTTCACCACTTCCACCACATCCCCGATGAGGGTGCGGTCGAAGAACCAGCCCCCCGGAGTGTCCGGACTGCCGCCTTTCACATCGCGCAGCCCGATGCATCCATGGCTCGTGTTGGCCGATCCGAACGTCTTCGCCGGTGCCCAGTAGTTGCCGTGCAGGAAGGTCCCCGAAGCCGTCAGCCGCATCGCGTGCGGGACGTCCGGGATGTCGTACTCGCCGCCGAAGCCGACGGTCCTGCCGTCCATCCGGGTGACGTCGTACAGCTCGGTGACGACCATTTTCCCGTTGTACGTCGTGCTCTTCGGCGCCCCCGCGCTGACCGGCACGCTCACCGGCTTCTCGCCGTCGCGCCGTACCACCATGGTGTGCGCCTCCGCGTCCACCGTGGACACCTGGGAGCGGCCGACCGTGAAGCCGACGGCTTTGTGCTGGATGCCGAACACGCCGGGCGCCGCCTCGACGTCGCGCAGCCGCAGGTCGACGCTGACGCGGGTCCCCGGCTTCCAGTATGCGCGCGGCCTGAAGTCGAGGCGCTGGGTGCCGAACCAGTGGCCCGACACCTCTACCGGCGGCTGCGAGGTGACCTTGATGGCGCGTTCGACGGCGGCGCGGTTGACGACGGCACGGTTGAAGGAGAAGGAAACGATCATTCCAGTGCCGACGGTGGACCGGTTCTCCGGCTTGAAGTAGCCGATGAACCGGTGCTCGGGGACGACCGTCGTGAAAGAGGTGCGCCGGGCGGAGCGCCGGCCGTGTCCGTCGAGGGCGACCGCGTCGACCGTGTACTTGGCGGCCAGCCGCAGCGGTCCGGCGTCCGGCCGCCAGCTCAGCCCGTCGTCCGCGATCCGGCCGGTGACCTCGTGCTGGTCGGCGTCCTCGACCCGTACGACCTGAACCCGCTCCAGCCGTCCGTCGGGGACCCTCACCTCGATACGGCCGTCGGCCCTGATGTCCTTCGCACCGTTCCCGGGAACGATCCGGATGTGGTCCTTGGGCGAACGCGGCTTCCCGCCGAACAGCGAATCGCCGTCGGCCGTGCATCCCGCGAGCCCTGCGATCAGTCCCGCCCCTGCCAGTAGGGCGGCCAGGGCCGCCCGTGCGCGTCTCACTGCGTCTCTCACGTCCGGCCCAACGACCGCCCCCCTCCAGGGGAAACGTGAGTACGAGCCTCGTTACGGGAAGAACAGGTGGGAGGACCGCGCGAGGGGGCCACGGCCGGGACGCCGTACGGCCTCAAGGATCCGCCGGTCCCAACGAGCCGCGGGAGGCTTACAGGTGTCCAGCGCAGCCGAGCAGGAGGCAGTACAGGAGGCGGTGCCGGCAGCGGTGCCCGAGGCGGCGGGCGACAGCCGCCCCGCGGCCGCCCCGGCCGCGGTCAACGGGCGGCGCCCGGGCCACGACCCGGGCCGGCCACGCGTGTGGCCGGGCGCGCCGACTCCGCTCGGGGCGCGCTTTCGCGTCGGCCCCGACGGTGTCGCGGGCACCAATTTCGCGCTGTGGGCGGGCGGGGCCGAGGCCGTCGAGGTGTGCCTCTTCGACGAGGACGGTAACGAGACGCGCTGCCCGCTGACCGAGCTGACCCACGAGATCTGGCACGGCTTCGTGCCGGGCGTACGGGCGGGGCAGCGCTACGGCTTCCGGGTGCACGGCCGCTGGGACCCGTGGACGGGCGCGCGCTGGAACCACGCGAAGCTGCTCCTCGACCCGTACGCACGTGCCGTGGACGGGGACTTCACGCTGCCCGGTGAGGTGTACGGGCACGTCAGGGACTGGCCGCAGCAGAACGTCGCGGACACCGTGCGCGACGACCGGGACTCGGCGCCGTTCGTCCCCAAGGGTGTGGTGGTGCACGACGACGCGCCCGACGACGACTGGGTGGACGACCGGCGGCCCAAGACGCCGTGGGCGGACTCCGTCATCTACGAGCTGCACGTGCGCGGCTTCACCAAGCTGCACCCGGGCATTCCCGAGGAGCTGCGCGGTACATACGCCGGACTGGGGCATCCGGCGGCGATCGAGCATCTCCAGCGGCTGGGGGTGACGGCGGTCGAGCTGCTGCCGGTGCACCAGTTCGCCCACGAGGATCACCTGCTGCGGCGCGGCCTGCGCAACTACTGGGGCTACAACTCCATCGGCTACTTCGCGCCGCACGCCGCCTACGCGGCGTCGGGGACGGCCGGGCAGCAGGTCGGCGAGTTCAAGGAGATGGTGCGGGCCCTGCACGCGGCCGGCATCGAGGTCATCCTCGACGTCGTCTACAACCACACGGCGGAGGCCGGCGAGCTGGGGCCCACGCTGTCGCTGCGCGGCATCGACAACCGCGGCTACTACCGCCTCCAGGCGGACGCACGCCGGTACGCCGACTACACGGGCTGCGGGAACACCCTGCACGTCGTACAGCCGAACGTCCTGCGGCTGATCACCGACTCGCTCAGGTACTGGGTCACCGAAATGGGCGTGGACGGCTTCCGGTTCGACCTGGCGGCGGCGCTCGCACGCTCGATGCACGACGTCGACATGCTGTCGCCGTTTCTCGCGGTGATCGCGCAGGATCCGGTGCTGCGGCGGGTGAAGCTGATCGCCGAGCCGTGGGACGTGGGGAACGGCGGTTATCAGGTGGGCGCCTTTCCCCCGCTCTGGACGGAGTGGAACGACCGCTACCGGGACGCTGTACGGGACTTCTGGCGGGGTGCGCTGCCGGACGTACGTGACCTGGGGTACCGGCTGTCCGGGTCGAGCGACCTGTACGCGTGGGGCGGCCGTCGCCCGTACGCCTCCGTCAACTTCGTCACCGCGCACGACGGCTTCACGCTGCGGGACCTCGTGTCGTACCACCAGAAGCACAACGCGGCGAACGGGGAGGGCAACCGGGACGGGACGAACGACAACCGGTCGTGGAACTGCGGCGCGGAGGGGGAGACGCAGGACGCCGGGGTGAACGCGCTGCGCCGACGGCAGCTGCGGAACCTGGTGACGACGCTGCTGCTGTCGACGGGCGTGCCGATGCTGGTCGCGGGCGACGAGATGGGGCGTACGCAGGGCGGCAACAACAACGCGTACTGCCAGGACAACGAGGTCAGCTGGATCGACTGGTCGCTGCTCGAGGACCCCGGCTGGCGGGAGCTCTTCGAGCTGACGTCCCGCCTGCTGGCCCTGCGGCACGCGCATCCGGTGCTGCGCCGCCGCGCGTTCTTCTCGGGGCGGGCGCAGGCGGCGGACGGGCTGCGCGACCTGGCGTGGTTCACCCCGCGCGGCGAGGAGATGACGCAGCAGGACTGGTACGCGCCGGCCTCGACCGTGGGCTTCTATCTGTCCGGCCGTGACATTCCGGGGCGCGACGCGCGCGGAGCGAAGATCACGGACGACAGCTTTCTCGCCGTACTGCACGCGGGGGACAGTCCGGTGAACTTCGTGCTGCCGGGGCCGCCGTGGGCGCGGACGTACGAACTGGTCGTGGACACGTCGCAGGAGAGCCAGGAGGCAGCGCCGGGGACGGTGCACCTGGCGGGCCGGGCGATCACCGTGCCGGGCAGATCGGTGCTTCTGCTGAAGGCGGCCAGTACGGCTACGGCTTAAAAACCAGTGAGCGCTGTCAGTGGTGAACCGTACGCTCGATCCTGATGACCGGAACGGATGCTCCCACCAAGGACCGATCGGCCGTACGTTCACTGCTGCGCCTGTGGCCATACGTACGCCCGGTGCGCACCCGCCTGGCCTGCGCGGCGTTCGTCGCGGTGCTGGCCTCCTGCCTCGGCCTGGTCATCCCGCTGGTCCTGAAGTGGATCGTGGACGGTCCGGTCGCGGACCGGGACCCGGGCGGGGTGTGGCTCGGCGCGCTCTACCTGCTGCTGCTCGGGCTCACGGAGGCGGCGCTCTTCGGGCTGCGGCGGTGGCTGGTGGCGCGGCCGCTGGCCGGGGTGGAGGCGGCGATGCGGGGCATCTGTACCGGCATCTGCAGCGGCTGCCGGTGGCTTTCCACGACCGGTGGCCGTCGGGGCAGCTGCTGTCGCGCGGGACTACGGATCTGATGCTGCTGCGGATGTTCCTGGCGTTTCCGCTGACATTCCTGCTGGTCAACGGGGTGACGATCCTGGTCGGTTTCGTCATTCTGCTGCAACAGCAGTGGTCGCTGGGGCTGGTGCTGCTGGCGCCCGTTATTCCGCTGGTGGTGCTGTGCTGGGTGTTCGAGTCGAAGTACTCCCTGGTCGCGCGGCGGTCCCAGGATCAGGTCGGCGACCTGACGACGGTCGTCGAGGAGAGCGTGCTCGGTATCCGCGTCATCAAGGGGTTCGGCCGGCACCGCAGTCAGGCGCAGGCCTTCCGTGAGCTGTCGCTGACGCTGCGGGGCACGGAGCTGACGAAGGCCCGGCTGCTGGCCGGCATATGGGCCGTGATCACGGCTCTGCCGGAACTGGCGATCGGCGCGGCGCTGGTGCTCGGCACGGTGCAGGTCGCCGACGGCGAGCTGTCGGCGGGCACGCTGGTGGCGTTCCTGTCGACGGCACTGGCGCTGCGCTGGCCGGTGGAGTCGATGGGCTTCCTGCTCGCGATCAGCCAGGACGCGGCGACGGCGACCGAGCGGTACTTCGAGGTGATGGACGCGCGGGAGGAGACGGAGGGGGGCGCGCCCTCGCTCACGGCAGCTCCGGGCCGGGACGGGATCGCCTTCGAGGCGGTCGAGTTCCGATACCCCGACGCGTCCCCCGGAACTCCGCCCGTCCTGGCCCACATCGATCTGCACGTACGGCCGGGCGAGACGATGGCCCTCGTCGGAGCCACCGGGAGCGGCAAGACGACGCTCACCACGCTCGTACCGAGGCTGCACGAAGTGACGGGCGGGCGGATCACGCTCGACGGGCAGGACATCACGGCCCTACCGCGCGAGCGGCTGCGGGAGCTGGTGTCCGTCGCCTTCGAGGAGCCGACGCTGTTCTCGGCGAGTGTCGGCGAGAACGTCCTGATGGGCGCGGGCGGCGGCACGGACGAACCCGATCAGGACCTGGACCGGGCCCTGGACCGGGCCCTGGACACCGCGCAGGCCGGCTTCGTACACCGGCTGCCGCAGGGCACGGCCACGCAGGTCGGCGAGCAGGGGCTGAGCCTGTCCGGCGGCCAGCGGCAACGGCTGGCGCTGGCCCGGGCGGTGGTGGGCAGGCCGCGCTTCCTCGTGCTCGACGATCCGCTGTCGGCGCTCGACGTGCATACGGAGGCACTGGTGGAGGCGGCGCTGCGGCGGGTCCTGGCGGACACGACGGCGCTCGTCGTCGCACACCGCCCGTCCACCGTGCTGCTCGCGGACCGGGTGGCGCTGCTTTCCGCCGGCCGCATCACGGCCGTCGGCACGCACCACGAACTGCTGCACAACAGTGCCGAGTACGCGTGGCTGATGTCCGGAACGGCTGACGACCGGCCCGTCGGCGAAAAGGGGGCCAAAGCATGACTACGACCGCGAACGGCCGGACAAACGCCGACAGCACGGACGGAACCGAGCCGCAGCCCGGCACCGCGGCCGCCGCCGGGGCAGAAGCCGGGGGCGCGGACGAGGCCGGGGCGGAAGCCGGAAACACTGTTCACGTCGAGGCGAAAGCCGCAGGGCCGGCCAACGTCCAGGCGCACACCGGAGACCCGGCCAACACCACACCGCAAACCGGCAGCCCGGCCGACGTCGAGGCGCAGCGGGGTGGGGATCCCTTTGACCGGGACGCGTTACCCGCGCCCAAGGGGGCTACCGGGGCGCTGTTGCGGTCGCTGTTGCGGCCCCGGCGGGTCAGGGTCGGCGTCGCCACGCTACTCCTGCTGCTCCAGCAGGCGGCGGTGCAGGCGGGGCCGCTGCTCGTCGCGTACGCCATCGACCGCGGCGTACCGGCCCTGCGACGCGACGACTTCGGGCCGCTGGTCACCGTCGCGGCCGGCTATCTGCTGTGCTCGGTCGGCGCGGGCCTGCTCCAGTACGCCTTCGTCCGGCTCGCCGCCCGCGTCAACCAGGACGTACTCCTCGATCTGCGCGGCAGGATCTTCCGGCACGCGCAGGCGCTGAGCGTCGACTTCCACGAGCGGTACACGTCCGGGCGGCTGATCTCCCGGTCGACTACCGATGTGGAGTCGCTGCGGCAGCTGCTCAGCGAGGGTTTGCAGGAACTGATCGGTGTCATCCTCTCCTGCGTCTACATCTGCGCGCTGCTGCTGTATCTCGACGCGGGCATCGGCGGGCTGGCGGTGCTGTCGTTCGTACCGCTCTATCTGCTCATCCGGCGCTACCGGGCCCGCGTCTCCGTCATCTTCAGCAAGCGGTCGACGGCGATCGCCGCCGTCATCGTGAAGTTCGCGGAGACGATGAACGGCATCCGGCCGGTACGGGCGTTCCGGCGCGAGAAGGCGAACGACGCCGAGTTCGGCGTGCTCAACCACCGCCACGAGCGGACGAACGGCGACGGCCTGCTGGAGATGGCCCAGTACGTCGTCGGCTCCCGGCTGGTCGCCAACACCGCGGTCGCCGGGATGGTCCTGTGGGGCGCCTACCAGGTCGCGGACGGCAGGCTGGAGCTCGGCGTCCTCGCCGCCTCCGTGCTCTACCTGCGGCGGCTCTACGACCCGATCGACCGGCTCGGGATGTTCCTCAACTCCTACCAGTCGGCCGCCGCTTCCCTGGAGAAGATCGCGGGTCTGCTCGCCCAGACGCCGACCGTCCGCGAACCGGCCGAGCCGCGTGAACTGCCCGCCCTCGGGGACGGGGGGCCGGGCCGTGAGGTCGTCTTCGACGACGTCAGCTTCGCCTACCGCACCGGCGGCGAGGTCCTGCCGCGCTTCAGCCTGACGCTGCCGGCCGGCCAGACCGTCGCCGTCGTCGGCTCGACGGGCGCGGGCAAGTCGACACTCGCCAAGCTGCTGGCCCGCTTCTACGACCCGACCGGGGGCCGCGTCCTCCTCGACGGCACCGACCTGCGCGATCTCGCCGTGCCCGAACTGCGCCGCGGGGTGGTGATGGTGACCCAGGAGGCGTTCCTGTTCTCCGGTACGGTCGCCGAGAACATCGCCATCGGCCGCCCCGACGCCACCCGCGAGGACATCGAGCAGGCGGCGAAGGCGATCGGTGCGCACGACTTCATCAGCGGTCTGCCCGAGGGGTATGACACGGACGTACGCAAGCGGGGCGGCCGCATCTCGGCGGGCCAGCGGCAGCTGGTCGCCTTCGCCCGCGCGCTGCTCGCCGACCCCGCGGTGCTGATCCTCGACGAGGCGACGTCGTCCCTGGACGTCCCGGGCGAGCGGGCGGTGCAGCGCGCGATGGACACGGTGCTGCGCGGGCGTACGGCCGTGGTGATCGCGCACCGGCTGTCGACGGTGGAGATCGCCGACCGGGTGCTGGTGATGGAGCACGGCCGCATCGTCGAGGACGGCTCCCCCAGTGAACTCATCGGCGGCAGGGGCCACTTCGCCGGCCTGCACCGCGCCTGGCGCGACAGCCTGGCCTGATCGGTTCGCGGTGGCCGCGCTGCTGCTGTCGGCGCCACCACTGCTCGCGGGTGGCACTGCTCGGCAAGGTCCTGGTCGCCCAGGAGCACCACGTGTTCCTGGGCACGGTCCGGGACAATCCCAGCGACTGGCGCCGGCGCACGTCGCACTGGTCGCCGTACTGGAAGACCGGACGGTGATCGCCGTCGCGCACTGTTCATGGCCGGTTCCGGACGCCGTACGGCCTCGCGGTGAACAGCCCAGAAGCGTCCGTTTAACGAACATGACTATTCGGGCAACGGACGAATTCCGGCCAACTTCTTGACGCGGTCCTGACAGCGGGTGCTCACCCCTGTCACTCTTCCCCCGTTCCGCGCTTCACCTTGCTCCGCACGGCTCTGCCCGGGCAGCCCACCCAAGCCGCCCGCCACCCCCCTTGCAGAAGGAGTTCGCGTGAGATCCACGCCCAGACGACGTGCCGCCGCGACCGGCGCGCTGCTCACCGCCGCAGCACTGCTCACCGTCGGCGTACAGGCCGGCACCGCGACGGCCGACGATCCCCAGGCCGCCGCCCCGAAGACCGCCGCAGCGGGGAAGGCCGACCCCGGCGCCCTGCCCGCGAAGCTCTCCCCCGCCCAGCGTGCGGAGTTGATACGCGAGGCCAACGCCACCAAGGCGGCCACCGCCAAGGACCTCGGGCTCGGCGCCAAGGAGAAGCTCGCCGTACGCGACGTCGTCCAGGACCGCGACGGGACCACCCACACGCGGTACGAGCGCACCTACGACGGACTCCCGGTCCTCGGCGGCGACTTGATCGTCGCCGAGACCAAGGCCGGCAAGACCGAGGGCGTGACCAAGGCCTCCAAGGCGCAGCTCAAGTCCATCGACATGAGCGCCGAGGTCGCTCCCGCCGTCGCCGAGAAGCAGGCGCTGGGCGCCGCGAAGGCCGAGGGGTCGAAGAAGACCGAGGCGGACCGTGCCCCGCGCAAGGTCGTGTGGATGGGGCAGGGCAAGCCCACGCTCGCGTACGAGACGGTCGTCGGCGGCCTGCAGCACGACGGCACCCCCAACGAGCTGCACGTCGTCACCGACGCCTCCACCGGCAAGAAGATCTTCGAGTGGCAGGCCATCCACAACGGCACCGGCAACACCCAGTACAGCGGCCAGGTGACGGTGGGCTCCGCCCCCTCGTACACGCTGACCGACACCGGGCGCGGCAACCACAAGACGTACAACCTCAACAGGGGTACGTCGGGCACCGGCACCCTCTTCTCCGGCCCGGACGACGTCTGGGGTGACGGCACCCCGCAGAACCTGGAGACGGCGGGTGCGGACGCGGCGTACGGCGCGGGCCTGACGTGGGACTACTTCAAGAACGTGCACGGGCGCAGCGGCATCCGCGGTGACGGCGTCGGCGCGTACTCCCGGGTCCACTACGGCAACGCGTACGTCAACGCCTTCTGGTCGGACTCCTGCTTCTGCATGACGTACGGCGACGGGGCCGGCAACGCCAAGCCGCTCACCTCGATCGACGTCGCCGCGCACGAGATGACGCACGGCATCACCTCCAACACCGCGGGCCTGGTCTACAGCGGTGAGTCGGGCGGCCTCAACGAGGCGACGTCCGACATCTTCGCGGCGGCGGTCGAGTTCAACGCCAACAATCCGAAGGACGTCGGCGACTATCTCGTCGGCGAGAAGATCGATATTCGCGGCAACGGCACGCCGCTGCGCTACATGGACAAGCCGAGCCGGGACGGCTCGTCGAAGGACGCCTGGTACTCGGGCATCGGCAGCATCGACGTCCACTACTCGTCCGGTCCGGCGAACCACTGGTTCTACCTGCTCTCCGAGGGCAGCGGACCGAAGACCGTCAACGGGGTCAGCTACGACTCGCCGACCTCCGACGGCCTGCCGGTGACCGGCATCGGCCGGGAGAAGGCCGCGCTGATCTGGTTCAAGGCGCTCACGACGAAGTTCGGGTCGTCGACGAACTACGCGGGTGCGCGGACCGGGACGCTCGCTGTCGCCGGTGAGCTGTACGGCACCACCAGCGCGGAGTACAAGGCGGTGGCGGACGCGTGGGCCGGCGTCAACGTCGGGACGCGTCCCGGTGGCGGCGACCCGGGAACGGGCACGTCGTTCGAGAACACCACGGATGTCGCCATCCCGGACAACGGGGCGGCGGTCACCTCGTCGGTCACGTCGACCAAGACGGGTGCGGCGCCGAGCACGCTCAAGGTGGGCGTGGACATCGTTCACACGTGGCGCGGTGACCTGGTCATCGACCTGCTGGCGCCGGACGGTACGGCGTACCGGCTGAAGGGCTCCAGCGGCTCGGACTCCGCGGACAACGTCAAGGAGACGTACACGGTGAACGCGTCGTCCGAGACGGCCAACGGGGTCTGGAAGCTCAAGGTCCAGGACGTGGCGGCACAGGACACCGGCTACATCAACAGCTTCAAGGTGACGTTCCCGTAGTAACACGGGGAACGGATCGAGCGGTGTCGGGGGAACACTCGTTCCGCCGGGGCCGCTCGGCGTGCGGGCTAATTTCCCCTACCCGCCCCTTCCCGAAACTGGGGGCAAGCCCCAGCCCCCAGACAACACAGACGCCCTCCGGGCGTGTCCTCAATCGCCGGACAGGCTCCTATGGAGCCTGTCCGGCGATTGAGGAGCGGGGGGAGGGGCCGCGCCCCAGTGGGCGGAAAGAGCACCTCACCCCAAAACTAGCCC
>NZ_JBEXNQ010000037.1:0-71085 GCF_040611155.1 Streptomyces sp. NPDC002994 | reverse complement strand
TGCTCGACCTGGAGACGGGTGTTGACCTCCAGGAAGGAGATCGTGCCGTCGACACCGACGAGGAACTCGACGGTGCCGGCACCGACGTAACCGGCTTCCTTGAGGATGGCCTTCGACGCGCGGTACAGCTCCGCGTTCTGGGCCTCGCTCAGGAACGGCGCCGGGGCCTCCTCCACCAGCTTCTGGTGGCGGCGCTGCAACGAGCAGTCACGGGTCGAGACGACCACGACATTGCCGTGGGCGTCGGCCAGGCACTGCGTCTCGACGTGACGCGGCTTGTCGAGGTAGCGCTCGACGAAGCACTCGCCGCGCCCGAAGGCCGCGACGGCCTCGCGGACTGCGGAGTCGTACAGCTCCGGTACCTCTTCGAGCGTACGGGCGACCTTCAGGCCGCGGCCGCCACCGCCGAACGCCGCCTTGATGGCGATCGGCAGACCGTTCTGCTCGGCGAACGCGACGACCTCGTCGGCGCCGGAGACGGGGTCCGGCGTACCGGCGACGAGCGGGGCACCCGCGCGTTGCGCGATGTGCCGGGCCGCCACCTTGTCGCCGAGGTCACGGATGGCCTGCGGCGGCGGGCCGATCCAGGTCAGACCGGCGTCGAGCACGGCCTGGGCGAACTCGGCGTTCTCGGAAAGGAAGCCGTAGCCGGGGTGAACGGCATCAGCCCCCGAATCCTTGGCGGCCTGGAGCACCTTGGCCATGTCCAGGTAGCTGGCGGCCGGGGTGTCACCGCCCAGAGCGAACGCCTCGTCGGCCGCACGGACATGCAATGCGTCCCGGTCCGGATCGGCGTAGACGGCTACGCTCGCGATTCCGGCATCCCGGCAGGCCCGAGCAACGCGGACAGCGATTTCGCCTCGGTTGGCGATGAGCACCTTGCGCACGATTGGCTCCCTCCTTGAAACAAGCTGAGTTTAGGGACTACCGACACGGCCCTACGACCCATCCCCAATAGTGAGCTTGCCCACACGGAGCGTGATGCGAGGCTCGCGCGAGTCGCGAATTCCCTTGTCGCACCACGGTACGACGGGTTCCTCCACCGCACAGTAGCCCTCAGGTGTGGCGCAGGTCTCTGTCCGTCCGCCCAGCGGCGGGCGGGCTTTCTTTGTGGACTCTCTACGAACGGGCGATTGATTCTTTGCCGTGCGACCGGCGGTGTCCTACCCCTTGTACGGAGGATTACCCGTTAGTAGCGTTTGAGACGTCGGGTACGTACTTGGGGTAACAGCCGGAAGAGGGTGGGCGCCGTGGCGCGCAGACCGATAGCTGCTGTGGCTGCGGCCTTGCTGTTCGTCGAAGCCGTCGGGATCGTGTTCGTGCACTGGATCCTCGGCAAGGTCGTCAACAGTCAGTCGATGTCCCTCGCCGGCCTGGACTCCGACGTGATGTCCACGTCGACGTATCTGATGGGCGGCGGCTTCGGCCTCTACCTGGTGGCGTGCGGCGTCTTCCTGCTGCGCGCGGCGGTCTCGGACCGGCCGCCGGGCCGCCTCGGCCGGATCCTGCTGATCGCGTGTGCGGTGGTGCACGGGGTGCTCGGTGCGTTGTGCGTCGGGCTGGTCGGCTGGTCGGCGTTCGTGGCGATGATGGTCACCTTCGGCCTGGTCGTGCTGTCGGTCATCGCGTACGGGAAGCGGGACGAGGAGCGGGCCGGTGTTCCCGGTCCCGTGGACGCACCGCCGGCCGGGCCGCCGGAGAACGGGACTCCGGCGACGGCCTGACGGTTCGGTGCCACCGTCCTTTCGGATCACAACGCGAACCGGGGCGAGGCCTGGCTCAAGATCGCCGATGATGCCGAGGTCACGGACCACAGGTCGCTCAGCTCTTCGGTGAGCGCGGCGGTGAGGCGCCTTACGTCCTCGGGAGCCGAATCGTGCATCGCCTCCGCGATGATCAGCACACTGCTCGTCGAGTCACGGACGGCGGACGCGCCGCTCTGCCGGTTGGTCCAGCGCCGCGCGTGTGCCTGTCCGGCGTCGTCCGCGAAGATCACTTCACGGGGGTCGGGGCTCTCTGTCCCGCCGGAGAATGTCACGTACTTTTCGTCGCCGGTCGCACGGCGGACTTCCAAATTCCCTGAGATTTCCGAAACGTCGAATACGCCCACCGGAATCGCGAACGCGAGGGAGACGGCATTGCACACGTCGATCAGCGGATGAATCCGGGGCAGTGATCTCTCTTTCCTGAATCGCCGTAGCAGCGATTCGGAGGCGCAGCGGTACTGGGTCGGTTTGTGGCCCATCCTGGAAAAGGCGCGCCGCCAGGCCTGGATCTCGGGCAGTTCTCCTTCTGTGGAGTGAGTGAGCCGGGACTCCGCGAGCGCGTTGTATTTGGCGAGCGTACGGTCGACGGGGGCGTGCTTGGTGATTCCTTCGGCGCGGATGACCCCGGGGGCCAGCTCGGGGAAGTCGTGCCAGATATCGCTCGCGTGCTGGAAATACATCGAGTCTTCTTTCGTGGATCAGAGGAACGCGAGCCGGGCGCCGAGGGCCGCGAAGGCGCCCGCGAAGACCGTGCGCATCCAGGTCAGTACGCGGGGGCGCGACAGGACATGGCGCCGCATCGCGGCGGCGAACCGTCCGTAGGCGGCGAAGACGAGGAACGTCAGCAGCATGAATACGGCGCTCAACTCGGCCATGCGTACAAGGGCGTTCGGGTCGCCCGCGCTCACGAATTGAGGCAGGAACGCGAAGAAGAAGATCGTGAGTTTCGGGTTGAGGATGTTGATGAGAATTCCGGAGGTGATGACTTTCGCTGCCGAGCGGGGTTCGGTGTCCTTGTCCGCCGTGAGAGCGTTCTTGTCCCGCAGTGTGCTCCACGCCATGTAGAGGAGATAGGCGACGCCCAGGTATTTGAGAACCTGGAATGCGGTCGCGCTGGTGTGGAGGAGTGCGGCGAGGCTCGTGATCGCCGCCACCATGTGCGGAATGATGCCGAGCGTGCATCCGATCGCGGCGACGGCGCTCGCGCGGGCGCCGCGCGAAAGGCCGGCCGCCATCGTGTACAGCACGCCGGTGCCGGGTGTGGCGACGACAATCAAGGAAGTCAGTAAGAACTCGGTGTTCATGCTTTTACTTTCGCGTCACAATGGCCTCGTGAACAGGTCCATTGATGACGTCTCCGACCGGTCCATAACGGCCTCGTCCGGGTCGGACTTCCTTCAGCTGAACATCGCCGACGCGCCGGTCGGCGGGCTGTCGGACTGGCTGGCGCGCAGGCTCCGGGACGCGATAGCGGACGGCAGCCTTCCGGTGGGGAGCCGGTTGCCGGCCACCCGGGTGCTCGCCGCTGAACTGCGCGTATCGCGTGGTGTGGTGACCGAGGCGTACCAGCGCCTGACCGAGGACGGGCATGTCGCGGGGCGGGGAAGGGGCGGCACGGTGGTGGTGGCGGCGCCGGTCGCCGCCGCGCCTGTGCCGGCTGTCGGTTCGCCCGTGAGTGCGCCGTTCGCCGTAACGCCGCCCGGGGCGGACGTCTTCGACGCGTTGCGCGCCGCACCGGCGCGCATTGACCTCTCGCCCGGTGTGCCCGACCTGGCCGCGTTCCCGCGCGCGGCGTGGCTGCGCGCGGAACGCGCCGTACTGAAAGCGCTGTCGGCGTCCGATCTCGGGTACGGAGATCCGCGCGGCGCCCCGGAGTTGCGTCGTGCCGTGGCGAACTGGCTGGCCCGTAACCGTGGGATCAGGGTGGACGCGGGCGAGGTCCTCATCACGTCGGGCACCGCGCAGGGGCTGGGGCTGCTGGCGCGGGTGCTCAGGGACGACGGGATTTCGGCGATGGCGGTGGAGGACCCCGGCTCGCTCGGCGCGCGGCAGCATCTGCACAACCGGCAGCTGGAGACCCCGCCGGTCACGGTCGACGCGGAGGGTGTACGGGTCGACGAACTGCGCGCCACCGGTGCGCGGGCGGTTCTGCTCACCCCGGCGCACCAGTTTCCGACCGGGGTGGTGCTCGGCGGCGTACGGCGCCGGGAGCTGATGCGGTGGGCGGGGGAGGGCGGGCTGATCGTCGAGGACGACTACGACGCCGAGCACCGCTACGACCGGCCGCCGGTGCCCGCGCTGCGGTCGGTGCTCCCGGAGCAGGTCTGCTACGCGGGGAGCGTGTCGAAGCTGCTCGCGCCCGCGCTGCGGGTGGGGTGGATGCTGGCGCCGCCGAAGTACCGGGACGCGCTGGTGGACGCCAAGCGCTTCGCGGACCTCGGCAACGCGGTGCTGCCGCAGCTGGTGCTGGCGCGGCTGATGGAGTCGGGCGAGATGGAACGCCACCTGCGGCTTCTGCGCGGGCGGCACCGCCGGCGCCGGGACGCGATGATCGCGGCGATCGCGGAGCAGCTGCCGGGGGCGGTGGTGCACGGTGCGGCGGCGGGCCTGCACCTGATGATCACCTTCCCCGGCGCGCGATTCCCCGACACCGACTTGGCGGCGGCGGCGCTCGCGCGCGGCGTCAAGGCGCAGCCGCTCTCGTGGCACAGGCAGCGGGTCGGGCCTCCCGGTCTTGTACTCGGTTACGCCGCTACCTCGCCGGGCGGGATCGGGGAGGGGGTCGCGACGCTGGGCAGTGCGCTGGCCGTCATGCCCACAGGGCGGTGATCGGCGTACCGAGGTCGGCGAGGAGGCGGCGCAGCAGGGGCAGCGACAGGCCGATGACGTTGCCGGGGTCGCCGTCGATGCCGTCGATGAACGGGGCCGAGCGGCCGTCGAGGGTGAAGGCGCCGGCGACGTGGAGGGGTTCGCCGGTAGCGACGTACGCGGAGATCTCGGCGTCCGTCGGCTCGCCGAAGCGGACCGTGGTGGACGCGGTGGCGGAGGCGCGGCGGCCGGTGGCGGTGTCGATCACGCAGTGGCCGGTCTGGAGGATGCCGGAGCGGCCCCGCATGGACTTCCAGCGGGCGGTGGCGTCCTCGGCGTCGGCGGGCTTGCCAAGGGCTTGGCCGTCGAGTTCCAGTACGGAGTCGCAGCCGATGACGAGGGCGTCGGCGGCCTCGGGGCGGGCGGCGACGGACGCGGCCTTCGCCTCGGCCAGTACGAGCGCGAGCTCGCCCGGGGTGGGCGCGGTGATCGCGTCCTCGTCGACGCCACTGACGACCACCTCGGGAGCGAGCCCGGCCTGGCGCAGGAGCGCGAGGCGGGCGGGGGAGGCGGAGGCGAGGACGAGGCGGCGGCGCGGATCTGTCATGCGGTTCATCGTACGAGGCGCGGCTACTCCTGCCGGGCGGGCGGGGGCTTCGCCTGCGGCGCTTGCGGTGTGCGGTGCGCCTGCCGCGAGCGGCCTGCCCGGGTTGGCGGCTGCCGGCCTGCGGGGCGAGCCCCTGGTCCCGGCCGTCGGTTTTGGCTCTGCGGGCCGGTGGGTGGAGGGCCCGCCTGCGGCGGGCGGCTGCCCCACCCGGCCCGCCCGTTGGAGGGGGGCGGGTACGTGAGCGTCTCCGGTGGGTGGCTCGGGGCCGTTGGCGGCTGCCGGCCTGTGGGGCGGTCCCGTGCCCCGGGCGTTGGTTTCGTTGTGCGGGCCGGGGGTGGAGGGCTCGCCTGCGGCGGGCGGCCTGCCCCACCCTGCCCGCCCGTTGGAGGGGGGCCGGTACGTGAGCGTCTCCGGTGGGTGGCTCGGGGCCGTTGGCGGCTGCCGGCCTGTGGGGCGGTCCCCTGCCCCGGGCGTTGGTTTCGGTTGTGCGGGCCGGTGAGCGGAGGGCCCGCCTGCGGCAGGCGGCCTGCCCTCGCCCCGCCCGCTGGAGAGGCGCGAATACGTGGACGGTTCCGCTCATGAGTCCAGGCGGTGATCGACCCCGGTGATTAACGCCGCGCCGTCCTCGCCTTGATGTGCGCGGACACCGCGTCGTCCATCGCTTCGGGGATAAGCGCTCGGCCGCTGTTGAAAGCGGGCAGCGGTCGACTGCTCCCAAGACGAGGGGCATTGTCCAGGAGCAGGGCGATACCTTGCCGGATCAGCTCAGCTTTGCTGACACCGGTCGCGGCCGACTCTGCGTCCAGCCGGAGCTTCAGGTCCTCGGGAAGGTACACCGTCGTCTTCTTCATAGGCGCAGGGTGCCATGCATGGGGGGCTCGTCCCGGCCGGGTCAGTGGATGCCGAGTACAAACATCGCCAGCACCATCGCCAGCGCCAGCAGCACGCCCATGCGCCGGAGCATCGCCTGCGCCTCACGCAGCTCTTTCGGAGGCTCGTTCTCCGGGTCGGACCACAGCATGCCTTCGATCCTGCGGGCGCAACCGCTCCGCCGCCTGAGTACCTGTACTCAGGCGGGCCAGTACCAATGGACTAATTCCGCGTGAACGATCCCGCCCTCGCCGCAGCGAACGCCGCCGCCGCCGCCCGCACCGCGTCCGCCTCCACCAGCGGTTCCCGGCTCACCGCGAAGCGGTAGTACAGCGGTGCGGACACCGCACGGATCACCTCGCCCGCGTCCGTCCCGGCCGGGACCTCCCCCCGCCCCGCCGCCCGCTCCACGCACGGCGCCCACGCGCGGATGCGCGTCGCGTAGAAGCCGTTCAGCGCCCGCGCGCACTCTTCGTCGCACGCCGCCGCCGCGATGACCGCCTGGAAGACCGGGCCCATGCGCGGATCCGTGAGGGTCTCTCGTACGAGTTGGGCGTTGGCCAGCAGATCCCCCTCCAGCGAGCCGGTGTCGGCGGCGGGCACCGACTGCTCCGCCATGTCGCTCAGCAGGTCGGCGACTAGACCGGCCGACGAGCCCCAGCGGCGGTAGACCGTCGTCTTGCCGACGCCCGCGTGCGCCGCGACGCGGTCCAGGTTCAGGCCGTGGAAGCCGGCTTCGACAAGTGCTTCCTGGGTCGCTTCGAGCACCGCGGCGCGGACCTTGGCGGTCCGCCCGCCAGGGCGCACGGTCCCAGGCGTCAGGGAGGATGCGGCTCCCAAACGGGAATTCTGTTCCATTAGGCGCTCCGAGTCTGGTACGTTCCTCGCATCTTAACGGAACTTGCTTCCCATTAGGGAAAGGTTGGTTGCTGTCATGAACGCCACGCCCGCCCGCCGCCGAATCGCCGCCCCCGTCGTCGCGTCCGCCCTCGCCCTCGGGCTTCTCGGCGCCGCGCAGCCGTCGTCCCCCTCCGCGCAGCACGCCGCCGCCGCCCGCTGGACCGCCGCCTGGGGCGCGTCCCCGCAGCTGCCCAGCACCGGCTTCACTCCCAACTGGTCCCAGGAGGGGTTCTCCCGCCAGACCGTCCGCCAGGTCGTCCGCGTCACCGGCTCCGGCGAGCAGGCCCGTATCCGCCTCTCCAACGCCTACGGAACCTCTCCGCTCACGATCACCGGCGCCACCATCGCCCGTACCGCACACGGGAAGGGCGCCGCCGTCGAGGCCGGCAGCGTCCGCCACCTGACCTTCTCCGGCAAGCGGTCCGTCGAAATCCCCGCTCGCGGCGAGCTGCGCAGCGACGCCGCCCGGCTGCCCGTGGACCGGCTGGAGTCCGTCACCGTCACCCTCTATCTCGCCGGCACCACCGGTCCCGCCACCTTCCACTCCCAGGCCTGGGCCGACACCTACCGCGCCGAGGGCGACCACCGCGCCGACGCGTCCGGCGCCGCCTTCACCGACACCACCCAGTCCTGGTACTACCTCTCCGGCGTCGAGGTCGGCGGAGCCAAGCCCCGCAGGAAGGACGGCATCGTCCTCTTCGGCGACTCCATCACCGACAGCTTCGGGTCGACGCCGAACGCCAACCGCCGCTACTCCGACGCCCTCGCCGAGCGCACCGGCCGCCCCGTCGTCAACCACGGCATCGGCGGAAACCTCGTCCTCAACGACTCCGCGTGGTACGGCGAACGCGCCACCGCCCGCTTCGGCCGCGACGCCCTCGACCAGCCCGGCGTCTCCACCGTCGTCGTACTCGAAGGCCTCAACGACATCGGCTTCAGTGAGGCGAAGAACCAGCCCACCTACAAGCCGTCGCCCGTCGTCTCCTCCGCCGAGCTCATCACCGGCTACCGCAAGCTGATCCGCGCCGCCCACGCCAAGGGACTGCGGGTCGTCGGTTCGACCCTGCTGCCGCTCAAGGGGTCCGACCACTGGGGCGAGCACGCGGCGCGGGTCAGCGACGAGGTGAATCACTGGATCCGTACGTCGGGCGAATTCGACGCGTACGCCGACTTCGACAAGGCGCTCGCCGCCCCGGGCGACCCCGACCGCCTGAACCCGGCGTACGACTACGGGGACGCGCTGCATCCCAACGACGCGGGCTACCGGCTGATGGCGAAAACCGTCGCCGAGGTCCTCTAGCCGGCATGCCGAAGGCCGGACCCTTTCGCGGGTCCGGCCTTCGTGTGGTCTGCCTAGCCCGGCCAGTACGTCCGGCCCCACGCCGTCGGCCCCGGCTGCGGCAGCCGGTGCCGCGCGACCCTGGCCGGGTCCGACCAGGCGGTCGGCGGTTCCTCCACGCCGGACGGCGAGCCCGCCGCCGCGGCGCGTGCCTGGACCACCGCGAGAGCGGCGGCCAGCTCCTCCGGGGTCGGGTTGCCCCGTATGACCTTGATCATCGTCAGCGGCCCTTCCTAGAGCGGGATGTTGCCGTGCTTCTTCGGAGGGAGAGATTCCCGCTTCGTACGGAGCTGACGCAGGCCGCGCACGATGTGCCGGCGCGTCTCCGACGGCATGATCACCGCGTCGACGTAGCCACGCTCGGCGGCGACGTAAGGATTCAGCAGCGTGTTCTCGTAGTCGGCGATCAGCTCCGCGCGGGTCGCCTCCGGGTCGTCGGCGGCGGCGATCGTACGGCGGTGCAGGATGTTCACCGCGCCCTGCGCGCCCATCACCGCGATCTGCGCGGTCGGCCACGCCAGGTTCAGGTCCGCGCCAAGGTGCTTGGAGCCCATGACGTCGTACGCGCCGCCGAACGCCTTGCGCGTGATGACGGTGATGAGCGGGACCGTCGCCTCCGCGTACGCGTAGATCAGCTTGGCGCCGCGCCGGATGATGCCGCCGTACTCCTGGTCCACGCCCGGCAGGAAGCCCGGCACGTCCACGAAGGTCAGGACGGGGACGTTGAAGGCGTCGCAGGTACGGACGAAGCGCGCGGCCTTCTCGGAGGCGTTGATGTCGAGGCAGCCGGCGAACTGCATCGGCTGGTTGGCGACGATGCCGACCGGGTGGCCCTCGACCCGCCCGAAGCCGGTGACGATGTTCGGCGCGAAGAGCGCCTGCGTCTCCAGGAACTCGCCGTCGTCCAGTACGTGCTCGATGGCCGTGTGCATGTCGTACGGCTGGTTCGCGCTGTCCGGGATGAGGGTGTCGAGCTCGCGATCCTCGTCGGACGTCGCCAGGTCCGCCTCCTCCGGGAAGGCCGGCGGCTCGCTGAGATTGTTCGAGGGGAGGTACGACAGGAGCGACTTGACGTAGTCGATCGCGTCCTTCTCGTCGCCCGCCATGTGATGCGCGACACCGGAGGTGGTGTTGTGGGTGCGGGCGCCGCCGAGCTCCTCGAAGCCGACGTCCTCACCCGTGACCGTCTTGATGACGTCCGGGCCGGTGATGAACATGTGCGAGGTCTGGTCGACCATCACCGTGAAGTCGGTGATCGCGGGCGAGTAGACCGCGCCGCCGGCGCACGGGCCGACGATCAGCGAAATCTGCGGTACGACGCCCGAGGCGTGCACATTGCGGCGGAAGATCTCGGCGAACAGGCCGAGCGCGACCACACCCTCCTGGATGCGCGCGCCGCCGCCGTCGTTGATGCCGACGACCGGGCAGCCGGTCTTCAGCGCGAAGTCCATGACCTTGACGATCTTCTCGCCGTAGACCTCGCCGAGCGACCCGCCGAAGATGGTGAAGTCCTGCGAATAGACGCAGACCGGGCGGCCGTCGACCGTGCCGTAGCCGGTGACGACTCCGTCGCCGTACGGGCGGTTCTTCTCAATGCCGAAGTTCGTCGAGCGGTGCCGGGCGAACTCGTCGAGCTCGACGAACGACCCCTCGTCCATGAGCAGGTCGATCCGCTCACGCGCCGTCAGTTTTCCCTTGGCGTGCTGCTTTTCGACCGCGCGCGCGGAGCCGGCGTGCGTGGCTTCGTCGATACGGCGCTGCAAGTCCGCGATCTTGCCCGCGGTCGTATGACTGTGTGCATCGGAGTTGGCAGTCTCGGGCTCGGACATCGGGTTGCGGCTCCCTGCCTGGTCAGCGGACGGCTACTGGCACGTAGCGTAGCGGCGCGTGTGCCGCTCGGCAGTGCGTCGTTTGCCACACCTACGCTGGGTTGCATGACGCCTCCCGATGCTTCAGACCACCGCTGGTCCGACCTCGACCGGCCGCCGCTCAGCGTCCCCGCGCTGCGCCGCGCACTGGTGCGACCGGGCGGCCTGTGGACGTCCCTGGACGTCGTCCCCTCCGTCGGATCCACCAATACCGACCTCGCCCGGCGGGCCGGGGACCTGCCCGAAGGCGCGGTGCTCGTCGCCGAGGAGCAGACCGAGGGCCGCGGGCGCCTCGACCGGCGCTGGTCGGCGCCCGCACGCTCCGGGCTCTTCTTCTCCGTACTGCTGAAGCCCACCGAGGTGCCGGTCGAGAAGTGGGGCTGGCTGCCGCTGCTCGTCGGCGTCTCGGTGGCGAGCGCGCTGTCCAAGTCCGCCGGCGTCGATACGGCGCTCAAGTGGCCCAACGACCTCCTGGTGACCGTCGGTGGCGAGGAACGCAAGGCCGGCGGCATCCTCGCCGAGCGGGCGGCGGACGGCGTCGTGGTGGGAATCGGCATCAACGTCACCCTGACCGAGAAGGAGCTGCCGATCCCCGGCGCCGGGTCGCTCGCGCTCGCGGGAGCGGTCTCGACGGACCGCGATCCGCTGCTGCGGTCGGTGCTGCGTTCGCTCGGTCAGTGGTACGGCGACTGGCGGGCGTCCGGCGGCGATCCGGCGGCCAGCCGCCTCCAGGAGGCGTACGCGGCGGGCTGCGCCACGCTCGGCCGAACGGTACGGGCCGAGCTGCCCGGCGGCCGGTCGGTGACCGGCGAGGCGGTGGCCATCGACGGCCACGGGAGGCTGGTGCTGGCGACCGCCGAGGGGGTTCAGCAGCCGGTGGGAGCAGGTGACGTCGTACACCTCAGGCCGGGGGCGAGTACAGAGGAGACGCGCGGGACGGGGGAGTGAGCTAGGGCACACCTGCCGTATCGTTGAGGCGATCCGCGACGGATCGGTGCGACAGACGATCGGCAGGACACAGGGCAGTGCGCAGGGAACGGGCAGGAGGCGGTAGGTGACCGTCGACGACGCGGGGTCCTCCGCGGGTGCGCGGCCGGACCCGGGTACGAGCCCGGAGCCGGGTGCGGCTGCGCCGTCCGGTTCCGGTGCGGGTGAGGAGTCCTCTGTGGGTGCGGCAGCCCCGTCGGGCCGCGGCGCGGACCTGTCCGCCGCCGGGGAAGACCCCCACGAGAGCGAAAACGAGACCGAGCACGAGACCGGCCCCGGCGCGGTCGCGAAGCCGTACTCGGGGCCCGGTGAGTCGCACGGGCGCGAGGCGCCTGGCGACGCCGGGGGCGGTGCGGAAGCGGGTGCGGGCTCCGGCTCCGGGGAGCGCTCCGGGCATGAAGGCTCGGGACGCGAAGGCTCCGGTTCGGGTACGCCGAAGGGCCGCATTCCCGCGTCGCAGGCGGATTCGCCTGGCGAGGCCGCGCCGTCTTCCGGTCCGAAGGCCGGCGCGGGCCAGGGACAAGGCACAGGCCCCGGGCACGGGGTGCTGCGGGCGGACGGGACCGAGAGCGGGGTGCCCGCGGCCGTGGAGCCTTCGCCGTACCCCACCCCTCACCACGCCGTCGACCACACGGCCGAGCCGACCGACGATCCGCTCGCCATCCGCCTCGAACAGCTGATCCTCGGCGCCGAGCGCCGCTACACCCCCTTTCAGGCCGCCCGTACGGCCGGTGTCTCCATGGACCTCGCCTCCCGCTTCTGGCGGGCCATGGGCTTCGCCGACATCGGGCAGGCCAAGGCCCTGACCGAGGCCGACGTCCTCGCCCTGCGGCGGCTCGCCGGTCTCGTCGAGGCCGGGCTGCTCAGCGAGCCGATGGCGGTGCAGGTCGCCCGGTCCACCGGGCAGACGACCGCCCGGCTGGCGGAATGGCAGATCGATTCCTTCCTGGAGGGGCTGACCGAGCCGCCCGAGCCCGGCATGACCCGTACCGAAGTCACGTATCCGCTGGTCGAGCTGCTCCTCCCCGAGCTGGAGGAGTTCCTGCGTTACGTCTGGCGGCGCCAGCTCGCCGCCGCGACCGGCCGGGTCGTCCAGGCCGCCGACGACGAGGAAATGGTCGACCGGCGGCTTGCGGTCGGCTTCGCGGACCTCGTCGGGTTCACTCGGCTGACGCGGCGGCTGGAAGAGGAGGAGCTGGGCGAGCTGGTCGAGGCGTTCGAGACGACCTGCGCGGACCTTGTCGCGGCGCACGGCGGCCGGCTCATCAAGACCCTCGGCGACGAAGTCCTCTACGCGGCCGACGACGCGGGCACCGCGGCGGAGATCGCGCTGCGGCTCATCGAGACCATGGCCGCCGACCAGACGATGCCGGCCCTGCGCGTGGGCATCGCCTTCGGCACGGTCACCACCCGCATGGGCGATGTCTTCGGTACGACCGTGAACCTGGCCAGCAGGCTCACCTCGATAGCGCCGAAGGACGCGCTCCTGGTGGACGGGGCGCTCGCCGAGGAGCTGTCGCGGACCGGCGACGCGCCGGTCTCCGAGGCGGAGGCGGCGGCCGAGGCGGAGATGGCGGAGAAGGAGGGCGTCGCCCCGCCCTCGTACCGCTTCG
This sequence comes from Streptomyces sp. NPDC002994, assembly GCF_040611155.1. Classification (NCBI taxonomy): domain Bacteria; kingdom Bacillati; phylum Actinomycetota; class Actinomycetes; order Kitasatosporales; family Streptomycetaceae; genus Streptomyces; species Streptomyces sp. NPDC002994. The sequence continues at coordinate 58,327 of NZ_JBEXNQ010000037.1, read as the reverse complement.
CGCTCCAGCCGATGTGGCAGCGGCCGGTACGCGGGCTCGGCACGGTCGAGCCATGGCTTCTGACCCGGCGCCCCACCTAGGATCCTCCCGGTAACGATCGTTAACCGGGAGGGTGTGCGGCATGAGTGCGGAACAGCAGCGGTTCGGGGAGTTCGTCGGCGTACAGCGGCACGGGTACGTCGCCGAGCTGGTCCTCGACCGGCCCAAGGCGATGAACGCGGTGTCCACGGACATGGCCCGTTCCATCGCGGCGGCGTGCGACGCGCTGGGCGCGGACCCGCAGGTGCGGGTGACGGTGGTGACGTCCAGCAACGAGCGGGCGTTCTGCGTCGGCGCGGACCTCAAGGAGCGGAATGCGTTCACGGACGCCGAGCTGGTACGCCAGCGGCCGGTCGCCCGGGGTGCGTACACCGGCGTACTGGAGCTGCCCATGCCGACGATCGCCGCCGTACACGGCTTCGCGCTGGGCGGCGGCTTCGAGCTGGCGCTGGCCTGCGACCTGATCGTGGCCGACCGTACGGCGGTGGTCGGGCTGCCCGAGGTGTCGGTGGGCGTCATTCCGGGCGGCGGCGGTACGCAGCTGCTGCCTCGGCGGGTCGGGGCGGCGCGGGCGGCGGAGCTGGTGTTCACGGCGCGGCGGGTGGAAGCGGCGGAGGCGGCCGTGCTCGGGCTCGTCGACCAGCTGGTGGACGAGGGGCAGGACCGGGAGCAGGCGCTGGCGCTCGCTGCCCGGATCGCCGGGAACTCGCCGGTGGGGCTGCGGGCCGCGAAGCGGGCGATGCGACTCGGGCACGGGCTGGATCTGCGGGCCGGTCTTGAGGTCGAGGACGCGGCGTGGCGGTCGGTGGCCTTCTCGGGCGACCGCGCGGAGGGTGTGGCGGCGTTCAACGAGAAGCGCACGCCCCAGTGGCCGGGCGAATAGGCGAATAGACGAATAGGTGAATAGGCAAAAACCTCCCCAAACTCCCTAAGCTGGGGGAATGGCTGAGGATGCGCGGCTGCGGGCCGTGGTGACGCTGGCGCAGGCGATGGCGGCGGCGCACACCCCGCGTGAATCCTGGCGCGCGGCCGCTCTGGGGGCGAAGCAGGCGCTGGGGGGCAGTTTCGCGGCGGTTTCGGTGTGGGAACGCGAGCTGGGGCAGCTGCGGGTGCTGGTGAACGCGGGGGAGCGGGCGGCGGGGGAGGAGGAGTTCCCCGAGGGGGAGACCTATCCCGTACATCAGTTTCCGGAGATCGCGGAGTTCCTGCACGAGGAGTGGGCGGGCGGGGGCGAGCCCAACGCGTGGGTCGAGACGGCGGAGGGGGCCACCGGTGCGTCCGCCGGTGCGTCCGCCACCGGTTACTGCCATCAGCGGGTGGCGGCGCTGCGGCGGCGCGGGCGCGGGTCCTGCGTGGTCGCGCCGATCGTGCTGCGGGGGCAGGCGTGGGGCGAGCTGTATGTGGCGCGGCCGGCCGGGGCGCCGGTCTTCGACCGGTCCGACGCGGACTTCGCCACGGTGCTGGCGTCGGTGGTGGCGGCCGGCATCGCCCAGACGGAGCTGCTGGAGGAGGTCCGCAAGCTCGCGTTCACGGACCCGCTGACGGGGCTGGCGAACCGGCGGGCGGTCGACATAGGGCTCGACGAGGCGGTGGAGCGGCACCGGGAGTCGGGGACGGTCGTCAGTCTTGTGGTCTGCGACCTGAACGGGCTGAAGCGGGTGAACGACTCGCTCGGCCATGCGGTGGGCGACCGGCTGCTAGAACGTTTCGGCTCGGTCTTGTCGGTGTGCGGCGCGATGCTTCCGGGGGCGCTGGCGGCGCGGCTCGGGGGCGATGAGTTCTGCCTGCTCGCGGTCGGGCCGTCGTCGGACGCGGTGGTGAAGGTGGCCGAGGATCTGTGCGTACGGGCGGGCGGGATGGACCTGGGGGAGGGCGTCGCGTGCGGAGTCGCTTCGACGGGGGACCCGATCGGGCCGGTCCGTACCGCGCGCCGGCTCTTCCGGCTGGCCGACGCGGCGCAGTACCGGGCGAAGGCGGCGCGCTCTTTGAAGCCGGTGGTGGCGGGGCGGGACGGAGCGGTGGTCCGGCTCGCGGACGCGGTGCCGCCGGCTCCGCATGATCGGCGGGCTTTCCGGGGGCGGGACCCCGGGGAGGACGGGGGGTGAGGGGGAGTGGGTGCGGGTGGCGGGTGCGGCGGCGGTGCCTGCGGCGCTTTTCCCGACCCGCCCCTTCCCGCTGTGACATTTTGCGGCTCCGCAGCGTGGGGGCTCCGCCCCAGACCCCGCTCCTCAAACGCCGGAGGGGCTGAAGGGTGCTGCGTTGCGGCAACCATCCAGCCCGTCCGGCGATTGAGGACACGCCCGAAGGGTGTCCGGGGGGCTGGGGGCTTGCCCCCAGTTTCGGGAAGGGGCGGGTCGGGGAAATGCGCCGCAGGCAGGTGTAAGGGGTACCACCCCCGTCCACTAGTGACAGAGACGGATTCAGTCCGTAGGGTTCTGAATATGGATATGCACACAGTCGTGCTGGGGACGTCCGGGACGACCGCAGCGGACGTCATCGCCGTCGCCCGGGACAACGCCAGGGTCACGCTCTCCGACGAGGCCGTCGCCGCCCTCGCCGCCTCGCGCGAGATCGTCGACGCACTGGCCGCCAAGCCGGAGCCCGTCTACGGCGTCTCGACCGGATTCGGCGCCCTCGCCTCCCGGCACATCAGCCAGGATCTGCGCGCCCAGTTGCAGCGCAACATCGTCCGGTCGCACGCCGCCGGCATGGGCCCGCACGTCGAGCGCGAAGTCGTACGCGCGCTGATGTTCCTGCGGCTCAAGACCCTCGCCTCCGGCCACACCGGCGTACGCCCGCACGTCGCCCAGACCATGGCGGACCTCCTCAACGCCGGGATCACGCCCGTCGTCCACGAGTACGGTTCGCTCGGCTGCTCCGGCGACCTCGCGCCCCTCAGCCACTGCGCCCTCGCGCTCATGGGTGAGGGGGAGGCGGAGGGGCCCGACGGAGTCGTCCGGCCCGCCGGCGAGCTGCTCGCCGCGCACGGCATCGTTCCCGTCGAGCTCCGCGAGAAGGAAGGCCTAGCCCTCCTCAACGGCACCGACGGCATGCTCGGCATGCTGATCATGGCCATCGGTGACCTCAAGCGGCTCTACACCTCCGCCGACATCACCGCCGCCCTCAGCCTCGAAGCCCTCCTCGGCACCGACAAGGTCCTCGCCCCCGAGCTGCACGCCATACGCCCCCACCCCGGCCAGGGCGAATCCGCCGACAACATGCTCCGGGTTCTTGCCGGCTCCGGCCTCACCGGCCACCACCAGGACGACGCTCCCCGCGTCCAGGACGCCTACTCCGTGCGCTGCGCCCCCCAGGTCGCCGGCGCCGGGCGCGACACCATCGCGTACGCGCTGACCGTCGCCGAGCGGGAGCTCGCCTCGGCCGTCGACAACCCCGTCGTCCTGCCCGACGGCCGCGTCGAGTCCAACGGCAACTTCCACGGGGCGCCCGTCGCGTACGTACTCGACTTCCTGGCCATCGCCGCCGCCGACCTCGGCTCGATCTGCGAGCGCCGCACCGACCGGCTCCTCGACAAGAACCGGTCGCACGGCCTGCCGCCCTTCCTCGCCGACGACGCCGGCGTCGACTCGGGCCTGATGATCGCCCAGTACACGCAGGCCGCCCTGGTGAGCGAGATGAAGCGGCTCGCGTCGCCCGCCTCCGTCGACTCGATTCCGTCCTCCGCCATGCAGGAGGACCACGTCTCCATGGGCTGGTCGGCGGCGCGCAAGCTCCGCACCACCATCGACAACCTCACCCGGATCGTCGCCGTGGAGCTGTACACCGCCACGCGCGGCATCGAGCTGCGCGAGGGCCTCACGCCCGCGCCCGCCTCGCAGGCCGTCATCAAGGCCGTGCGGGAAGCGGGAGTCCAGGGCCCCGGCCCCGACCGCTACCTCGCGCCCGACCTCGCCGCCGCCGATGCCTTCGTACGGGCGGGCAGGCTCGTCGAGGCCGTCGAACCGGTGACAGGCCCGCTCGCGTAGTCGGAATCAGTCGGAGTCAGTCGGAACCCCAAGGGCCGTGCGTCAGATGATCTGGTGCGCGGCCCTTCGCATCGAGTACGCCAGGAAACCGGCGCCCAGGGTCAGGAAGGTCGTGCCGCCGATCAGGTACGGGGTCGTGTCCACGCTGCCCGTGTCGGCGAGCGCGAGATCGTGCGGGGCGCTCTCCCCGGGCGGCAGCTGTGACGGGGACTGTGGCTGCGTCGCGGGCTGAGGCTTCGCCTCCTTCTCCGCCGTCGCGTTGGCGGACGGGACGAACCACAGAGCACACAGCAGTGTGCCCGCAGCGGTGGCGGTCAGCAGCGGTCGGCGTGCGGACACGTAATCGATCCCCCTTGAGGCAACCGGGAATTGGCCGTCGGCCGTGTACGCCGATGCTAATGAAAGCAGCGGGTCGCAGGAAAGTCGCGGGAGCCCGAAGGCCTACGCTCCGACGCATGAACGCAACTGACACGTCACGCTTTGTCCGGCTCCAGGTCGAATTGGTGCTGGAAATTTCCGATCCCGAGACGCTCACCGGCGCCGCTCTCGCGCACGTAACGCAGGACACACATGCGGAGGACGTCGAACGTACGCATGCCGAGGCCGCAGTGAGGGAAGACGTCGCGGAGGCCCTCGCGCACCTCGTGGACCCGTTCGACCTGATCAGCGACGTACCCGGGGTGGAGCTCGCGCAGGCCTCTTGGAGCAGCGAGCGGATCGACTACAACCCCGACGCCCTGGAGTGGGACCTTGATGAGGACGACGATGAGGGCCCCGAGGGACCCGTGTAGCGCCTCGCGTAGCTTCTCCGGGGAGCCCGGCGAACAAAAGCGCGCCGCCGCCGCAACCGGCGGCGGCGTGGCTGCGTCGGTCACTGTGATCAGTGGTGTTCCCCACATTCCCCCCAGATGTGGAACGGACGAATCGGTACAGGTGTTTAGGACATTGGCAGGGTGATGCTGCCCAGCGGCTCTGCCCGGGGATTTTGTGGGGAATCGGCAACGATGGAGAAGCGTGTGATGACGGACAGCAAGCGGCGCAGGGGCCTTATGGCCGCGTCCGCACTGCTCGGCGGCGTTCTGGTGCTTTCGGCCTGTAGCGGCGGCGGCGACGGCGGCGACAAGGGCGGCAGCAGCGCCCAGAGCTCGGAGAAGTCGCAGGCCGAGGTCGACGAGGCGGCGGCCAAGGACACTTCCAAGGCCCGAATAGCGATCACCCCCAAGGGCGGCGCCGACAACGTCAGCATCAACCGCGGCACCAAGGTCACCGTCAGCGAGGGCAAGCTGACCGAGGTCACCATGACCTCGACGGACGGGACGGACGTGGCGGGCACCATCGCGGCCGACGGCAAGAGCTGGAAGCCGGACGGGCAGCTGAAGCGCTCGACGACGTACAAGATCTCGGCGACGGCGGCGGACTCCGAGGGCCGCGAGGCCCACGAGAACGGTTCCTTCACCACCGTCTCGCCGGACAACAGCTTCATCGGGAACTTCACGCCCGACGACGGCTCCAAGGTCGGCGTGGGCATGCCGGTGTCGATCAACTTCGACAAGCCGATCACCGACAAGGCCGCCGTCCAGAAGGGCATCACGGTCACGTCGAGCAGCGGCCAGGAAGTCGTCGGCCACTGGTTCAGCTCCCAGCGGCTCGACTTCCGCCCCCAGGAGTACTGGAAGGGCGGCTCGACGGTCACCATGAAGCTGGCTCTCGACGGCGTCGAGGGCGCCGAGGGCATCTACGGCGTCCAGGACAAGACCGTCACCTTCACGGTCGGCCGCAACCAGGTCAGCACCGTCGACGCCAAGGCCAAGACCATGACGGTCACGCAGGACGGCAAGACGATCAAGACCATCCCGATCTCCGCGGGCGCGCCCGAGAACCCGACGTACAACGGCCAGATGGTGATCTCCGAGAAGTTCAAGGAGACCCGGATGGACGGCTCGACCGTCGGCTTCACGAAGAAGGACGGCAAGGGCGAGTACGACATCAAGGACGTGCCGCACGCCATGCGGCTGTCCACCTCGGGCACGTTCATCCACGGCAACTACTGGGGCGCCGACTCGATCTTCGGCAGCGCCAACACCAGCCACGGCTGCGTGGGCCTGAACGACGCCAAGGGTGCGAACGACCCGAAGCAGCCCGGTGCGTGGTTCTTCAACAACTCGATCGTCGGTGACGTGGTCGTCGTCAAGAACTCCCCGGACAAGACCATCAAGCCGGACAACGGCCTCAACGGCTGGAACATGGACTGGGAGCAGTGGAAGGCCGGCTCCGCGGTCTGATCCGAGCGCCCTCCCCGCGTTCCGCACAGCAGCAGCAGTAGCAGGTACGGCGGGCGTCACCCCTCAACTCCGAGGGTGGCGCCCGCCGCTGCGTTCCCGGGTTCTCATGCGGCTCTCAGACCGGCCTTATCCAGCCATCACGAGCCGCCCATAGCTTCGCGTCATGTTCTTCACCTACCTCCGGCGCGAGCTGCGCCGCCGCAGAAAAGCGGCGTTCGTCGTCGCCTCAGGCCTTGCCCTCGGCATCGCGCTGGTCATCGTGGTCAGTTCGGTCTCCGCCGGCATGGGCCGCGCCCAGGACAAGGTCCTTCAATCGCTGTACGGCCTAGGGACCGACATGACGGTCACCAAGGCCGCGTCGCCGCCCGGCGAGAACGACACCAGCCGTAAACCGCGCTTCGAGTTCGACGCCAAGGACAGCGGCGACGACAAGGAGCAGAGCAGTGACCGGGTGATGGTGCAGGGCTTCCAGACCCTGGCGTCCTCCACGGTCGGCAAGGTCTCGGACCAGGACGGCGTCGCGGACGCGGTCGGCGGCCTGAACCTCCAGGTCCTCAAGGTCAGCGGCGAGTTCAAGCGCGGCGAAGTCGACAAGGCGCAGCCCGCGCAGCCGGGCGGACCCGGCGGCGCCGGTGGTGGCGGCACCGTGCGGGGTGGCGGCGCCGCGTTCGGCGTCGACTCCTTCTCCGTCTACGGAACCGACGTGAGCGAGCCCGCGCTCGGCCCGCTCACCTCCTCCGAGATCACCTCGGGGCGCACGTTCACCGAGGCCGAGACCAACGCGAAGGTCGCCGTCGTCGACAGCGCGTACGCGAAGGAGAAGAAGCTCAAGACCGGCAAGACGGTCACCATCTCCGGTACGAAGTACAAGGTCATCGGCATCGCGACGGCCGACAGCGGCGACGCCGCCGCGCATGTGTACGTCCCCCTCAAGCAGGCCCAGACCCTGGCCGACGCCAAGAACAAGGTCACCACCGTCTACGTCAGGGCCACCGACTCGCAGCGCATCGGCGACGTGAAGTCGGCCGTACAGAAGAACATCCCGGGTACGACCGTCACCACCTCCGCCGACCTCGCCGACACGGTCTCCGGGTCCCTCTCCACCGCGTCCGACCTCGCCACCAGCGTCGGCAAGTGGCTGTCGATCACGGTGCTCGTCGCCGCCTTCGTGGTGGCGGGGCTGCTCACCTCCTCGGCGGTCAGCCGCCGCGTACAGGAATTCGGCACGCTCAAGGCGCTCGGCTGGAAGAGCGGCCGCGTCACGCGGCAGGTCGTCGGCGAGGCCCTGGCCAACGGCCTGCTCGGCGGCGCGCTCGGAATCGCTGTGGGTGTCGGCGGCGCGTACCTCGTCACCGCGATCAGTCCCACGCTTACGGCGCAACTGGGCGGCGGGGGCGGTGGCAGCGGTGCCGCCGCCACCGTGACCGGCCCCGGCGGCGGTGGAGGACCGCTCCGGCAGGCATCCGGCAAGGCCGTCGAGATCGCGCTCACCGCGCCCGTCTCCCTCACCACCATCGGGCTCGCCGTCGCACTCGCCGTCGCGGGCGGGCTGATCGCGGGCGGCTTCGGCGGCTGGCGCGCCTCCAGGCTGCGGCCGGCCGACGCGCTGCGCCGCGTGGCCTGACGCCCCCGTACCTCTTCGTCTTCGTCTTCCTCTTCGTACAGCAGGAGTTGACCCCACCCATGTACCAGCTCAGCGGCGTCACCAAGCGCTACCGGCGCGGCAAGGAAACCATCGACGCGCTCGCGGGCGTCGATCTCACCATCGAGGACGGCGGGCGCCTCGTCATCCAGGGCCCCACCGGCGGCGGCAAATCCACCCTCCTCCAGATGCTCGGCGGCCTCGACCGGCCGACGGCGGGCAGCGTCGAACTCGACGGCGTCGACCTGGCCGCGCTGCCGGAGGCCCGGCTCACCAAGGTCCGCGCCGAGAGCATCGGCTTCGTCTTCCAGAGCTTCAACCTCATCCCCACCCTCACCGCCCACGAGAACGTCGAGACGGCGCTCGTACCGCTGGGCCTGAAGGCGGCGGCCCGGCGCGAACGCGCGGCGGAGGCACTGGAGTCCGTCGGCCTCGGCGAGCGCCTCACCCACCTGCCCGGCGAGATGTCCGGCGGCCAGCAGCAGCGCGTCGCGATCGCCCGCGCGCTCGTCAAGCGGCCCAAGGTGCTGCTCGCCGACGAGCCCACCGGCAACCTCGACGAGTCGATGCGCGACGAGATCATGGAGCTGCTGGAAGGGCTGTGGAAGGAACACGGGCTGACCTTCGTGATGGTCACCCACGACAGCGCCATCGCCCGCCGCGCACCGCGCCTCGCCACCATCCGCAAGGGCCGGGTCACGGTGACGGAGAACGCGACGGCCGCCTAGCGGCGGCGGGAGTGCGGAACTCGCGTGCGGGCCTCCGGGTCCGCGCGTACGTTCCTGTGCATGCCGATCACCGTGCGAACCCTGGACACGCCTCCCTCGGCCGCCGCCGTGGACGCCTGGCACGCCGTCGTCACCGCCGCCCACCGACACGACCTGCCCGCCGAGACCCCACCCCCGGGACGAGCCGAGACCGCCGGCAAGCTCCAAGTGCCCTCGGTGCACGGGCGCGTGGTCAGCTTCACCGCCACCGCGCTGGTACGCCCCGAAGCGCGGCGGCGGGGAGTCGGCGGCGCGCTGTGGGAAGCCGTGCGCGCCGAACTGGCCGCTGACGGCCGCACCTCCGTCGCCACCGAGCTCGAACTCGGCGGGGCGGGCGAGAAGTTCGCCGCCGCGCGTGGCTTCGAGAACGTACTGCCGATCACCTGGTACGTACAGGACACGTCCCTCCCGCGGCCGGACGGCGAACTCCCCACCGGGTACACCTTCACCACCTGGGAGGGCGTCGTACCCGACCACCTCGCCGACGCGTCCGCCACCGCCCACGGCGCCATGGACGACGCCCCCAGCGGCGACATGGACGAGGCGCCACCGGTCTGGAACGCCGACAAGGTACGCGCCGCCGCCCAGGTCATCCTCGACCGGGGCGGTGTGATGCTCACCGTGGCGGCCGTCGACTCGCGGGGCGGGGAGGACACCGTCGCGGCGTACACCGAACTGGTGCTGCGCGACCCGTCGGACGTACGCGCGCTCCAGTACGACACGGTGGTCGTCCCCGCCCACCGGGGCCGGGGGCTCGGCCGCGCCGTCAAGCTGCGAATGCTGCGGACGCTGGCTCAACAGCAGCCGCACGTACGGTGGATCGGCACCACGGTCGCCGACGAGAACCGGCCGATGCTCGCCGTCAACGAGGCACTCGGTTACGGGCGCGAGCGCGCCGCCGGAATCTTCCAGACGAAGATCTGACGACTCCCGCCAGATCTGAATGCCTCGGCTTCGTCAGCTCTCCGGCACCCACACGAAGCGGACGTCCGGCTCGCGCTCCTCGTTGCGCGAGCCGTCCGTCCGCTCGGCCTCGCGGAAGCCGTGCCGCTCGTAGAAGCGGTGTGCCGGCCCGTTGACCTGGAAGGTCCACAGCTCCAGGCCGCCGGGCGACCGTTCCTTCGCGAGCTGTACGAAGCGGTCCCCGATCCCGCGCCCTCGGTGCTCCGGCGCCAGGTACAGCTGCTCGATGCAGCCGGGCTCCAGCGCCATCATCCCGACCACGGCGCCGCCGCTCTCCGCCACCCACGTGTCCTGCTCCGGCACCACGACGTACCGGAAGAAGTCCCGCACCCCGTCGTCGCCGTGCGCCCGCTTCACCGTGGGCAGCGCGGCGTCGTACGACCGCAGCCACACCTCGGCCACGGCGGCGGCGTCGCCGGCACCGGCCGCCCGGCGCAGGGTCACTGGCGCGTCACTCATCGGCGTACCTCTGCGTTCACGTCCGTCCCCCAGCTCGCCAGCAGCCGCAGGGAGGCCTCCGACGGCGATCCGGGCTCCGCGTGGAAGGTGACCAGGGACTGCTCCGAGTCGTCGGGCAGCTTCAGCGTCTCGTACGCCAGCGTCAGTTCACCCACCAGTGGGTGGTGCAGCCGCTTGGTGCCGTGGCCCTTGTCCTTCACGTGGTGCGCGGCCCACAGGTTCCTGAACACCTCGCTCTTCACCGACAGCTCACCGACCAGCGCGGAGAGCAGCGGATCGTCCGGATGGCAGCCCGCGTCGAACCGCAGATAGCTGACGACCTCGCACGCCTTGAACTCCCAGTCGGCGTACACGTCCCGGAAGTTGTCGTCCAGGAAGACGAGACGGGCGAAGTTGCGTTCATCGGCGGGGAGCGCGGCGAAGTCGCCGAACAGCGCACGGGCGAGGCGGTTCCAGCCGAGGACATCGGTACGCCGCCCCACGACGTACGCGGGCACGCCGTCCATCGCGTCCATCAGCTGCTGGATCCCGGGCCGCAGGCGCTGCGGCCGCGTCGCCGAACGCTTTCGCTTCTGCGTCGGCTTGGCGAGGTGGGTGAGATGGTCGCGCTCGGCATCGGAGAGCCGCAGGGCGCGGGCGATCGCGTCCAGTACCCCCATGGACACGTTGCGGCCGTTGCCCTGCTCAAGGCGGGTGTAGTACGCCACCGAGACCCCCGCCAGCTGCGCCAGCTCCTCGCGGCGCAGACCGGGGACGCGGCGGTGCCTGCCGAAGTCGGGCAGGCCGACGTCCTCCGGCTTGAGCCGCGCACGGCGGAGGCGGAGGAACTCACTCAGTTCGGCGCGCTGGTCCATAACAATCAAGTATTACCCGTCGTACGACGGTGATCCTGTCCCCGCCAGTGGTATGCACAGCAGACGTACGTTCAACAGGGGGCTGGGTGGATCTGCGCAGCTCAGACAGCCTCTAGGCATGACCACTTCTCTTTCGTCCCAGTCTTCTGACTCCTCCGTCGCTTCCGTCGCTTCCGTCGCCGCATACGCCGCCCCTTCCGCGAAGGCACCGCTGGAGAAGATCTCCGTGCCGCGCCGCCCGGTCGGCGAGCACGACGTGCTGATCGAGATCAAGTACGCGGGCATCTGCCACTCCGACATCCACCAGGTCCGTGACGGCTGGGGCGAGGGCATCTACCCGATGGTCCCGGGTCACGAGATCGCCGGCATCGTCACGGAGGTCGGCCCCGGCGTCAGCAAGTACGCCGTCGGCGACCGGGTCGGCGTCGGCTGCTTCGTCGACTCCTGCCGGGAGTGCGAGGCCTGCCTCGCGGGCCAGGAGCAGCACTGCGCCAAGGGCATGACCGGTACGTACAACGCCCTCGACAAGAACGGCGAGCCGACCTACGGCGGCTACTCCACCCACCTCGTCGTCGACGAGAACTACGCCGTCCGCATCCCCGACGGCCTCTCGCTGGACGTCGCCGCCCCGCTGCTGTGCGCCGGCATCACCCTCTACTCGCCGCTCAGGCACTGGCAGGCGGGCCCCGGCAAGAAGGTCGCGATCCTGGGCCTGGGCGGCCTCGGGCACATGGGCGTCAAGATCGCGGACGCGCTGGGCGCCGAGGTGACCGTACTGAGCCAGAGCCTCCGCAAGAAGGAGGACGGGCTGAAGCTCGGCGCCGACCACTACTACGCGACCAGCGACCCGAAGACCTTCGAGGAACTGGCCGGCTCCTTCGACCTGATCGTCTCGACGGTCTCCGCGCCGCTGGACATGGACGCCTATCTCAGCCTGCTCAAGGTGGGCGGGGCCTTCGTGAACGTGGGCGCCCCCGAGGAGCCCAACTCGATCAACATGTTCTCGCTGATCGGCGGCAACAAGACGCTGGCCGGCTCGATGATCGGCGGTATCGCCGAGACGCAGGAAATGCTGGACTTCTGCGCGCGGCACGGGCTGGGCGCGGAGATCGAACTGATCCGCGCGGACCAGATCAACGAGGCGTACGAGCGGGTCCTGGCGAGCGATGTCCGCTACCGGTTCGTGATCGACACGGCGACGATCTGATCTGCGGTGATTAGGGCGATTAGGCCAAGGCCATCGGCGCCGCCCCCCCCCGACCCCCCTTACCTGAGCGGTAATCGACGGTGGTGGTGCTCCCCGGAAGGATGTGACTCGTCAGTGAGGACGAACGTCACTCGTCAATCCCCCGGGGAGGAACAGAACACCATGAGCGCATACGCCATCGGTCACCTGCGAGCCGCCGCCCAGCACGAGGACATCCTCACGTACATGGAGCGAATCCAGGCCACCCTCACCCCCTTCGCGGGCCACTTCCTCGTCCACGGGACGGAGGTGGAAGTCCTGGAAGGGGAGTGGCCCGGCTACCTGGTTGTCATCGGCTTCCCGGACATCGAGAAGGCGTGCGCCTGGTACGACTCCGAGGCCTACCAGGAGATCCTGCCGCTGCGTACGAGGCACATCACCGGCGACGTGATCCTGGCCGAGGGCGTCGCTCCCGGCTACGACGCGACGGACACGGCTGCGAGGATGCGGCAGCAGGCGGGATGACGGTCACTCCTACGGGCGGCGGCCGGATCCCAGCGCGGCGAGGCCCCGGGCGTGATCGAAGACCGGCACGGGGTCGTTCGCGTCGGTCCACGGGGCGGCTCCGCACCAGCCGCCGATCAGGCGGAACTGCGCCAGGGCTTCGGCGTAGCGCCCGGTCTTGACGAGCGTCGCGGCGAGGAGGTGCCGTATCGGGGGCAACCGGTGATCGTCGGGGGCCGTCTGGGCCGCCTGAGCCAGATCGGCCTGGATCTGGGCGAGCATCGGCTTGGTGACCCAGGTGCGGTAGGCCTGGTCGCCCTCCTGGAGCACGGCCTCGTGGACGGCGTGCAGGCAGATGGCGGAGAGCAGGCTGCCTGCGGGCGCCGACTTCGCCGCCTCCTTGGCGAACTTGAACATCAGCTTGTGCGAGCCGTACCACTTCTGGGACCAGTACTGGAGGGCCTGCCAGTGCGCGTCGTAATGCTGCGGCGCGCGAGCGGTGAGTTCGGCCCACAGCTGCCGGAACTCGTCGTGCGAGAGCCCGAGTCCGCGCGCGGCGGCGATCATCGTGATCCACGGACAGGGGTCGCGAGGCGCCAGCTGGGCGGCCTCCTGGGCGGCGTACATCGCGGTCGGCAGCAGCTCGGCGAAGAGTGCCATCTGGCTGTCCGAGGTCTGCCCGGCGTACTTCGCACCGCGCGCCGCCCAGGCGCGCAGGAGGAGGGCGTGCGCGTGTACCACCACGGCGTCCGCGTCCCGCGGCCGCTCGGCGCGCCAGATCCGCAGCCACCGCTCGTCCTCGACGGCGACGTCCGCGAAGACTTCGACGAGCCGCCAGCGCGACTCCCAGTCCTTGTCGTCCGAGGCTGAGGCCAACAGGCCGGAGGCGGGCTCCCAGTCGCCCTGGCAGGCGGCGTCGACGGCGAGGCGGAGCGCGGGTTCGTCGCGGGGCGGGCCGGCGCGGTGGCTGTTGAGTTGATCGCGGGGGACGAGACCGTAGGCGGAGGCGTCGAAGCGCTTGGCCTGCTGGTTGCGGAGGGCGAGGCGGGTGACATGGACGAGGGCCCAGGCAAGACAGGCCAAGCCGACGGCGGTGACGAGGTTCGTGAACACGGGACGTAATAATCCCTGGTCAGGGTCACGTTACGTACACGAGAGGGAGAATTACTGGACTCGGTCGGCGGGGTGGCGGGTGTGGGCCGGGCCACCCGTCCACTGACTGCGTTCCAGCGCGTACGCAACGTCTCCTTGCTCCCAGCCGTCGATGCTGTCGGGCCACTCCCCGAACCAGCGGCGTACGAAGAGGAGGCCGGCCTTCTCCATCACGCGGCGGGAACGGGAGTTGACGTACATGGTGTCCGCGGTCACTCTCTGCACGCCGAGGTCGGTGAACCCCTTGTCGATCAGGGCGCGAGCCCCTTCGGTGGCGTAGCCGCGCCCCCAGGCCGCCCGGCCGAGCCGGTACCCGAGCTCGACGACATCGGCGCTGTCGTCGGCCAGCGGCCGGAACTCGAACCATCCGAGGAACGCTCCCGTCGCCTTTTCCCCGGCGGCCCAGAAACCGCGGGTTCCGATGCAGGGATAGTCGTGCGTCAGCTGCGGCAGCACGCGCTCGACGACGAATGCGCGGGAGGTGGGCCGGCCTCCGTTGATGAAGCGCATGACTTCGGGATCGCTGTCGAGGCGAACGAGCCGTTCGATATCGCTGTCGCTGTCGCTGTCGCTGTCTTCGGCCTCATCCTCGTCCTCACCGAACGCACGAAGGACGAGCCGCTCGGTTTCGAGAAATACGCTGCGCATCTTCTGATCGTGACGTGTGCCGTCGCCGGCCACCACCGAATAAGGGGCCGGGGGTCGGGGGTCGGGGGTTTGGGGTTGGGGGCAGTCAGCTTCTGGACGCAAGGACCGCTCGGACGAATTCGGCCGGTGGTGCGTAGTTGTGGGCTTCGACGTAGTGGGCGATCAGCTCCGGGGCGGCATAGACGACGCCCTCACCGATGACTCGTATCTCGGCGCTGCCGCGCGGGCAGTTGTCGCGCGCGCCGAGGAGGCCGAGGAGCCTTGCGGCGCACCAGGGGCAGAAGTGATAGCCGCGGGTCTGCTGGACGCGGTGGGTTCGTTGCATTTGCTTGAGCGTTTCCACGAGTTGCGGAGGAGGATCACCCTTGGCGTACGGCCTGACACGCGCGAGCCAGCCCACATTCACCTGCGGAAGCCCACGAAAGTCGCGAGAGTCGCCGACGGGCGCGGCTGCTTCTTGTTCTTGCGTCGTGGATTCGTCAGTGTCGTAGGTGTAGGGCGTCAGGTCTGCGTAGTAGGTCATTACCGCTGTCTACCAGTCATATCGCTCAGCGGGGCGCAGGATGGTGCGGGGGCGCGAGCGGAGAGGCTGGCTTCGGCCGCCCTGGGGCGTTGATCGCTTCTGGCGTGGGGGCCGCCACATGTAAGTGTGGCGACGGAGGCCCGCCCCTCAAGGGCGCTCCTACGTCGCGTCGCCTGCGGCGATTGCGCTGCGCTTAACCCTTGACCGGCGAACCTCCGCCGCAATGCTTCTGGGGGGCGGCCCCCGGGGGGAGCCCACGGGGAAACTCCGGCTAGTGGCTGGCGTGTCGCTGCCGGCCGACGGGCTCGGTGAGTGGGGCGCACCACGTCTAGGGGGCGGCTCGGCCCCAGGCTCAGCGACTGCGGGAACGGCCGTTGGTGCACCATCCCCATTCCCACGCACACGAGCACCCGCCCAGGTGGCCGGTTGGTGCGTCCGGTCGACCTGCGGACTCATGGTGGTGGCAGGTGGGACGCGACAGTTGAATGGGGGGACTCGGGCCGGTGTGGCGCCCACCCCGCCCGGTGGCCGGTTGAGCGACAAGCCCGTTGCTGGTGTGGGTGGGTGGTGGCGCACCGAAACGTGGAACGCGGCATGACATCGGCGGCCACACCCCGGCCCCCCAGCCGCACGAACCCACGAGCCCCATCCTCCACACCAGCCGTCTCCCTCCCGACGGTCGGCGCGGTCCGTGGGGGCCGAGTGGGTCGAAACGCTCCCGTGACGGCCGGAAGGGAAACGGCGGGGACTGGTGAGGTTGGAGGGGCGTTGGGATTCATCAAGTGTGGGGTTAGGGCGTGTATCGAACGTGCTGCCAGGGGCCTGAGCTGCGCAGCTCGGTGGCGTCTGGAGTGGAAGTCAGGAAGGCTGGGGCGCATGGTTTCGGTATTGCAGAACGTGGCGATTGACTGTGCGGATGCCTACGAGCTGGCCCGGTTCTGGAGCGGTGTGACGGGCCGTCCGATGCATCCGGATGTCAGACCGGGTGACCTGGAGACTCAGGTGCTGCTGGCGGAGGGCCCAGTGCTCTACTTCAACCAGGTGCCCGAAGCTAAGACGATCAAGAATCGGATCCATCTGTGTTTGCGCCCTGAGACCTCGCGCGATCAGGAGGTGGACCGGCTGCTGGGCCTCGGTGCCACCTTTGTCGCTGATCACCGGAATCCCGATGGTTCAGGCTGGGCAATCCTTGCTGACCCTGAAGGTAACGAATTCTGCGTTCTGCGCAGTGAGTCCGACCGAGCCGCCATGAATTCCTGACGCTGACGCGCCGTCCTGGCCGGTTTCGTACGACCACTGGTCACAGCCACTCGTTGATGCCCGCGACGAGAACGGTCGCGTACCTCGTGGGTGCGCCACGAGGCGCCATGGAATCGAGTGAGGCGAGAGACCTTCACCCGCCGGGTTGTCGCAGCAACCCGGTTGAAGCAGGGGGCAGTGTCCGCCCCACGGGGTGCCGATGGGGGCCGGTGTGACTGGTGGGTCGTCGGGAGCCGTCTTCTGCCGGGTTGAGCGCACCCCTACGCCTGCGCCGCGCCATTGGCTGCAACGAACCCCGCACATGACGTACGCCGAGGTCTCTCACAGGGGGTGAAAATGGGGCTAAAAGGGCACGCCTGTGTGTCATGTGCTGGGTTCGTCCCATCCCGCCGGTGTGGGAGCCGGGACAGTGCCCTATACGCCGACCGAGAGTCGTCAACTTGTTCATCTGTCCGGCTGAGAGTGTCGGCTGTCCCACTGGCCGGGCCGAGAGCGTGCGCCGCCCCTACCGGTCGGGCCGAAGGCTTCGAACCACTGTTGGCTTGGCCGGGAGTGTCGAGCCAGCCTGCGAGCCCGGTCGTTCATCCGGCCAGGCCGTCGGCAGGACCCACCCGCCCCTGGGCGCCCCTCCACCCACTCACATCAGCAACCTGCTTGCTGCCCAGCCGGCCACCGGCCGGGGTGGACGCCACACCCACCCGAGTCACCCCATTCAACTGACGCGCCCCACCCGCGCAGCTCAGGAATCCGCAGGTCGACCCGGTCGGTCGGCCGTCCACCGGTGTGGGTGCTCGTGTGCGTGGGAATGGGGATGTCCCGCCAGCGGCCGTTCCTGCAGTCGCTGAGGCTGGGGGCGCGCCACCCCATAGACGTCATGCGCCCCACCCACTCGGCCGTCGGCCACCGAGCCGACCCGCGCCGCTTCCCGGAGGTAGCGTGCAGGGCGTTTTTCTTTGGGCCGTCCCCGTATAAGCGTTAGCGGTGGGCCGGGGCGGCGGGTCAAGGGTGGGCCGCAGGCACATCGCGTAGCGACGCGACCGTAGGGAGCGCCCTTGACGCGGCGTCACGGCCCACCGACACTCGAGCGCTCAGGGACGGCCCGAAACCCCCAGAAGCAAGCCTTGGTTACCGGGCCCACCCCGGGCCCACCCCGCACTCCTGTCCTCCCTGCTGCGGCTGCTGTCCTCCTACAGTCCCGATGCGTGGCTGGAGAGCCAGTCGGTGTGCTGGCCGCGCAGTCGGTCTCGCTCCGCAGGCGTGGAGAGGATGACGTCGGCGCCTCCGTCGTACGGATGGTGGATGCGCCGAAGTTCCGTATCTGTGAAGAACACGTCCCCGAGTTCCTCGTCCGCGACCGCTCGCAGCAGAGCGTCGGCGCAGCCGCGTTCCCACGGACGTCGGTCGGCGTACAGATGCGTGTGGGTGTGGAAATCCGGGTCCGGGTCCGGGGCCTCCTGGTTCGCCTCGGTCCACCAGCGGACGCCCTCCGGGTGGAGTGCCTCGCGGGTCGGGTAGGGCGGGTAGCTCGGGTAGGCGGCAGGGCCCGTTGGCGTCGTCGACCAGTCCGCGGTCACCACGAACACGTCCACACCCGCGAACAGTTCGTCGAGGACGGAGTTGTACCGGTCCAGCACGATCGCGTACTCGGCCTCGGTCTCCGGGTATCGCTTCGACCCGGGGAGGCTGTGAAAACGCACCCAGCGATCCGCGTACCTACCGCGGAACTCGTGGGCGATGGGCGGGCCCGGCGGCCACCGTTCCCGCCCCCACCGCGCGGCCAGCGCCTCCGGGGCGAAGCCAGGACTCATTCGCTCCCGGCCCGAGCCACGCCGATCGGGCAGGAAACGCCCGTTCCACCGATCCCGCAGTAGCCCGCCGGGTTCTTGTCTAGGTACTGCTGGTGGTACGGCTCCGCCGGCCAGAAGGGGCGGGTGTCCACCGGGAGGATCTCCGTCGTGATCGTGCCATAGCCCGTGGCCGTCAGCACCTTCTGGTACGCCTCGCGAGACGCCTCCGCGGCCGCCGCCTGAGCGGGCGAGTGGGTGTAGATCGCGGAGCGGTACTGCGTGCCCACGTCGTTGCCCTGGCGGAAGCCCTGGGTCGGGTTGTGGTTCTCCCAGAAGACCTTCAGCAGTTGCTCGTACGAGACGACCGAAGGGTCGAAGACGACTCGCACCGCCTCCGTGTGGCCCGTCAGGCCCGAGCAGGCCTCCTCGTACGCCGGGTTCTCGGTGTAGCCGCCCTGGTAGCCGACGAGCGTCGTCCAGACGCCCTCGGTCTGCCAGAACTTGCGCTCCGCGCCCCAGAAACAGCCCATGCCGAAGTCGGCGATCTCCAGCCCGTCGGGGTACGGGCCCACGAGCGGGTTGCCGAGGACCGTGTGCCGGGAAGGGACCTCGAACTCCGGGGTCGGGCGGCCCTTCAGGGCCTGCTCCGGGGTGGGGAGCTGGGGGGTACGGCCGAACATCATGGGGATCTCCTCCTGGACGGTCTGCGCCTGGGCGCCTAGGGTCAACGCCTGGAGGCGGCCGAGGATTCCACACCGGCCCTCCCCGCGGCGGAGGCGGCGGCGAACGCGCGCTGAGTTCCTCAGCCCCTCAGCGTCGCCGGGCTGCCGCCGTTCGCCTCGTACCCGGCGACCGCCAGGGCGCGGTACACGGCGTAGTCCGCCGCCGGGTCGGGGCTGTGCGTCCACGGCAGCGCGCCGACGTGACCGTCCACGTGCCGCAGTTGCTCCATGGCCTCCGACCAGCGTTCGGCGCGTACGAGGAAGAGGATCAGCAGGTGGCGTACGTGCGCCAGCATCGGGTCGTCGGGGCGCGCGGCGTGCACCGCGTAGAGCGCGCCCTCCATCGCCCTCGTCACCACCGCGCTCTGGTAGAAGCCCTGCACGAGATTCACCTCGGGCAGGTGCTCGTACACCGCGAACAGGGGCAGCGCGGCGAGCAGCGAGCCCTGCGGCGCGCGGGCGGCGGCCGCGGTCGCGAAGGCGTCGGCGGCCTCGCGCGAGCCGTGCCAGTTCTCGCTGCGGTAGCTCAGTGCGGCGAGATGCGCGCCCATGTGGGCCGGGGCACGGTCCAGGATCTTCGCCCACAGCTGGTCGAACCCGGCCTCCGGGTAGGCCAGTCCGCGCGCGACGGCCAGTTCGGTGATGTACGGAACGGGGTCGCCCGGGGCGAGCAGCGCCGCCTCGCCGCACACCGTACGTGCCTCCTCCAGGATGATCCGGAAGTCGTCCGTTCCGGGCGTCGACGTACGCCACGCCTGCTGCACCAGGAACTCGGCGTGCACCTGCGCCCCGCCCGCGTCCTTCGGTGCCTCCGCGCGCCACGCCCGCAGCCAGCGCCCGCCCTCGCCGGGCTTCTGCGCGAGCTCAAGCGACGCGGCGCCGGCGAACGCCTGCACGCGCTGCCAGCGCACCTCACCGTCCTTGGGCGTCCCGGCCAGCAGCTGCGCGGCGGCCCGCCAGTCCTGGGAGCGCTGGACCACTTCGAGTACGTCTTCCAGGTCCTGGTCCGGGCCCGGCATCCGGACGTCGAGCAGCTCCTGGCGTACGAAGCCGTAGTCGGCCGGGTCGGCGGCGTCGGGGGAGCCGGGCGCGACGAGGCGGATGCCGCCGGCGCGCCGGCGCAGTACGACAGGGCCGATGACCGCCGCCAGCATGCACAGAGCGATCAGGAACCAGAGAATCTCCATGGCTCCATTGTCCCGGACGGCGGCGGGACGTTCCGGAGGGACCAGGGAAGGACCACGGAGCGGACCACGGAGCGGGCCGGGGAGCGGGCAGGGGAGCGGGCCGGGGAGTGGCCGGGAAGTGGCACTGGCGCCGACGAACTACGCTCGTTTCCCATGAGCGATGACCACAGCTTCGAGACCCTTGCTATCCACGCCGGCAACACCGCGGACCCCCTCACGGGCGCGGTCGTACCGCCGATCTATCAGGTGTCCACGTACAAGCAGGACGGCGTGGGCGGACTGCGCGGCGGCTACGAGTACAGCCGCAGCGCCAACCCGACCCGCACCGCCCTGGAGGAGAA
This sequence comes from Streptomyces sp. NPDC002994, assembly GCF_040611155.1. Classification (NCBI taxonomy): domain Bacteria; kingdom Bacillati; phylum Actinomycetota; class Actinomycetes; order Kitasatosporales; family Streptomycetaceae; genus Streptomyces; species Streptomyces sp. NPDC002994. Next base: position 38,025 of record NZ_JBEXNQ010000037.1, on the reverse strand, counting down.
CCTCGCGGCGCTGGAGGGCGGCAGCCTCGGGCTGGCCTTCGCGTCGGGCCTGGCGGCGGAGGACTGCCTGCTGCGGACCCTGCTGAGCCCCGGGGATCACGTGGTCATCCCGAATGACGCGTACGGCGGCACCTTCCGGCTCTTCGCCAAGGTCGTCTCGCGGTGGGGCGTGACCTTCTCGGTCGCGGACAGCTCCGACCCCGCGGCGGTACGGGCGGCCCTCACCCCGAAGACCAAGGTGATCTGGGTCGAGACCCCCTCGAACCCGCTCCTCGGCATCAGCGACATCCAGGCGCTCGCGGGCGTCGCGCGCGCGGGCGGTGCCCGGCTGGTCGTCGACAACACCTTCGCGAGCCCCTACCTCCAGCAGCCGCTCGCGCTGGGCGCGGATGTCGTCGTGCACTCGACGACGAAGTACATGGGCGGGCACTCGGACGTCGTCGGCGGCGCGCTGATCGTCAACGACGCGGCGCTGGGCGAGGAGCTGACGTACCACCAGAACGCGATGGGCGCGATCGCCGGGCCCTTCGACGCGTGGCTCGTGCTGCGCGGCATCAAGACGCTCGCGGTGCGGATGGACCGCCACAGCGAGAACGCCACGCGCGTCGCGGACATGCTGACGCGGCACCCGCGCGTCGCGAAGGTCCTGTACCCGGGTCTTCCGGAGCACCCCGGTCACGAGGTCGCGGCCAAGCAGATGAAGGCGTTCGGCGGGATGGTGTCGTTCCGCGTCGACGGCGGCGAGGAGGCGGCGGTCGAGGTCTGCAACCGGGCACGGCTCTTCACGCTGGGTGAGTCGCTGGGGGGTGTGGAGTCGCTGATCGAGCACCCGGGGCGGATGACGCATGCGTCGGCGGCGGGGTCCGCGCTGGAGGTGCCGGGGGATCTGGTGCGGTTGTCGGTGGGCATCGAGTCGGGCGACGACCTGCTGGCCGACCTGAAGCAGATGCTGGGCTGAGCGGGGCCCCGGGCCCCGGTCCTCAAGCGCCGGACGGGCTGAGGTTGCCGGGGGTGGCTGGGGCTCCGCCCCAGACCCCGCTCCTCAAACGCCGGAGAGGCTGGATGGTGCGGCCGAATCCAGCCCGTCCGGCGTTTGAGGACACGCCCGTAGGGCGTCCTCGGGAAGGGGCGGGTAAGAGAACAGCGCCGCAGGCAACCCGTACCCGCACCGCTGCCTACCAGCCCTCCAGCGGCGGCGCGATCTCCGACGGTGGCGCCACCCACGGCTGCTCCACCGCCGCCCACACCACGAACGCCACCACCGCCAGCGCGAGCAGCGCCCACATCAGCTGCCGCGCGACCAGCCGGCGGCGCAGCAGCCGGGCACCGCGTTCGGCGGCGTGCGGGCCCAGGTCCGCGGGGACCGGCGGGTGCGGGCCGCCCTCCAGCATCCGCCGCACCTCGTCCTCCTTGCGGTCGGGGAGGCTCACGGCGCCGCCACCGACCCGGCCGGCTTGCTGCGCATCGTGGCCACCGCGCGCGTACAGATCGCCCTGACCCGGTCCGCCGGCAGCCCGATCTGTGCCGCCGCCTGCTCCTCGGCCACGCCCTCGTACAGGCGCAGGACCAGCACCAGCCGCTCCTGCGGGGTCAGCCGCTCCAGCACCCCGCCCCCGGCGAGGGGGGCGCAGCGGTGGCCGTGCTGCCGATAGCGCCACGCGCTGCGCGCGAAACGGGCCGCGAGTTCCTGGCGGGTGCGGTCGTACGGGTCCTCGCCACGCAACCGCTCCCAGTCCGCGTACGTACGGGAAAGAGCGGCGGTCAGCAGTCGCCGCGCCCGCGCGTTGTCGTCCGGCGGCTCCGCCGTCAGCAGCGTCGCGGCATGCAGGAGCCGTCCTGCCGCGCCCGCGACGAACGCCTCGAACTCGCGGGCCCTGCGGCGATGCCGATTCGCCTGCCGCTCTCGCACGCCCTCATATCAGGGCAGGAACCGGCCCCGGGTCAAGAGGTGGGAGGCACCTCTGAAGCCGTCACCTCTCCGGTGTCCACACCCTCCGCACCCGCCTCCGCACCCGCCTCCGCCGCGGCCGCGCTCTGGCGGGCCGAAAGCGCGGAATTGAAGCGCGTCAACAGCGTGCAGAAGGAATCGCGCTCCTCCTGGCTCCAGCCCTCCGTCACCTGCGCCATCAGTTCGCGCCGCGAAGACCGCACCTCGTCGAGCCGCGCCTGGCCGCGCGGTGACAGCTGGAGCACGACCGCACGGCCGTCCTCCGGGTGCGACGTGCGCTTGACCAGGCCCGTGTCGACGAGCGGCGCGACCTGCCTGGTCACGGTCGAGGAGTCGATCCCCATGCCCGCGGCGAGCGCCTTGACGCCCATCGGGCCTTCCTGGTCGAGCCGGTTGAGCAGCAGATAGGCCGCGCGGTCCATGGAGTTGCGGACCTGGCCCACGCCGCCGAGCCTGGTCTGCTCGGCGCGACGGGCGAAGACGGCCACCTGGTGCTGGAGGGCATCGAGGAGGCCGGTGTCCGGATCAGTCGTCATGTCCTGGGAAGTGGGCATGGCTGGGGGCTCTCTTCGTGCGGTGGTCGGTTTGGTGGGGGACAGAGTACGCGGGTGGCAGCGGGTGCGTACCGGCGCTGCGATAAACGGATGGACGGCCTTGGACCCCGGCGGCCGCCCGACCGCCGAGCTGCCAGACTTGCGGTCATGAGCTTCCGTACGTCTGACCCCTTTCGCCACCTCATCCTCGACGACATCCGCGGGGCGCAGAAGATGCTCGCGGGGGTGGCGAGGACCACGGCGATGGAAGGCAGCCGGCATCTGTCGCAGCTGGTCGGATCCCCGGTCCACCTGAAGTGCGAGAACCTCCAGCGGACCGGCTCCTTCAAGCTGCGCGGCGCGTATGTACGGATCGCCGGCCTGTCCCCGGAGCAGCGCGCGGCGGGCGTCGTCGCCGCCAGCGCCGGCAACCACGCCCAGGGCGTCGCGCTGGCCTCCACCCTCCTCGGCGTACGCTCCACGGTCTTCATGCCGGTCGGGGCGCCCCTGCCGAAGGTCGCGGCGACGCGGGAGTACGGCGCCGAGGTGCGGATGCACGGCCAGGTCGTCGACGAGACGCTGGCCGCCGCGCAGGAGTACGCCGACACGACGGGCGCGGCCTTCATCCACCCCTTCGACCACCCCGACATCGTCGCGGGTCAGGGGACGCTGGGCCTGGAGATCCTGGAGCAGTGTCCGGAGGTACGGACGATCGTCGTCGGGGTGGGCGGCGGCGGGCTGGCCGCGGGTATCGCGATCGCGGTCAAGGCGCTGCGGCCCGACGTGCGGATCATCGGCGTACAGGCGGCGAACGCGGCGTGCTATCCGCCGTCGCTGGCGGCCGGGCGGCCGGTGTCGATCGACACGCTGCAGACGATGGCGGACGGCATCAAGGTGGGGCGGCCCGGCGACGTACCTTTCGCGGTCATCAACCAGCTGCTCGACGGTGTCGTCACGGTCACCGAGGACGAGCTGTCGAGCGCGCTGCTGCTGTGCCTGGAGCGGGCCAAGATGGTCGTCGAGCCGGCCGGCGCGAGCCCGGTCGCGGCGCTGCTGAGCAAACCGGAGTCGTTCGAGGGGCCGGTGGTCGCGGTGCTGTCGGGCGGCAATGTCGATCCGCTGCTGATGCAGCGCATCCTGCGGCACGGCATGGCGGCTGCGGGCCGGTACTTGTCGCTGCGCCTGCGCCTGACGGACCGCCCGGGCGCCCTGGCCGGGCTGCTCGGGGTGCTGTCTGTGGTCGACGCCAATGTCCTTGATGTGGGTCATGTACGGACCGACCCGCGGCTGGGACTCACGGAAGTCGAGGTGGAGCTGCACCTGGAGACGAAGGGGCCGGAGCACTGCACGGAGGTCAGGTCGGCGCTGCGGGAAGCGGGATACACCGTGATGTCCTGAGGGATGCCTGAGGGTGTCTGAGGGGTGCCTTGAGGGTGCCCGAGGGGTGCCATAACGCGATGTATCGCGTTACGGTGGGAGCCTCGCGGCTGCTTACTGATTCACCGGGCGGGGAAAGTCCGGCAAAACTAAAATCCGCGTAGGAAATTTCACCCAAAACTCCTGGGGGACCCCTTATGCCAGGCGCCATCTACGCCGAAGGCCTGGTGAAGACCTTCGGCGACGTAAAGGCCCTCGACGGTGTCGACCTCGACGTACCGGAAGGGACAGTCCTGGGCCTCCTCGGCCCGAACGGCGCCGGCAAGACCACCGCCGTGCGCGTGCTGACGACACTGCTCCAGCCCGACAGCGGAAAGGCCGTCGTCGCCGGCATCGACGTCCTCAAGCACCCCAACGAAGTGCGCCGCTCCATAGGCCTGTCCGGCCAGTTCGCCGCCGTCGACGAATACCTCACCGGGCGCGAGAACCTCCAGATGGTCGGCAGGCTCTACCAGATGTCCGCGAAGGGCGCGAAGGTCCGCGCGGACGAGCTGCTGGAGCGCTTCAACCTCGCCGACGCCGCCGACCGTACGGCCAAAACTTACTCCGGCGGCATGCGCCGGCGCCTCGACCTCGCAGCCGCGCTCGTCGTCAGCCCGCCCGTGATGTTCATGGACGAGCCGACCACCGGGCTCGACCCGCGAAACCGCCAGCAACTGTGGGAGGTCATCCAGGAACTGGTCTCGGGCGGTACGACGCTCCTGCTCACCACCCAGTACCTCGAAGAGGCCGACCACCTCGCCCACGACATCTGCGTCATCGACCACGGGCGGGTCATCGCACGCGGTACCTCCGACCAGCTCAAGGCCCAGACCGGCGGCGAGCGCATCGAGGTCGTCGTGCACGACCCCGATTACCTCACCGCCGCCGACGAGGTGCTCCGCGCCTTCGGTAAGGGCGAGAGCAAGACGGAGCAGCACACCCGCAAGATCATCGTCCCGGTCACCGGCGGCGCCAAGCTGCTCGCCGAGGTCATCCGCGAGCTGGACGCCCGTGGGGTCGAGATCGACGACATCGGGCTGCGCAGGCCCACCCTCGACGACGTCTTCATCTCCCTGACCGGCCACGCGGCCGAGGTCGCCGGAGAAGAAGGCGAAGAAGGAGAAGAAACGGAGGCTGCCAAGTGAGCGCCGTAACAGACGCCGATCCCGGCGCCCGGGCCCGCAAGCAGCGCGGTGGCCTCTCCCAGTCGGTCAGCGACTCGCTCGTCATCGCCAAGCGGAATCTGATCCGCATGAGCCGGATTCCCGAAGTGGTTCTCTTCGGGTTGATCCAGCCGATCATGTTCGTGGTGCTGTTCAGCTACGTCTTCGGCGGCTCGATGATGATCGGCGGCTCCACCAACGCCTCCGACTACCGCAACTTCCTGATGGCCGGGATCTTCGCCCAGACCGTCACCTTCGCCACTGCCGGGGCAGGGGCGGGTATCGCGGACGACATGCACAAGGGGCTGATCGACCGGTTCCGCTCGCTGCCCATGGCGCGCGGCGCGGTACTCACCGGCCGGACACTGGCCGATCTCGTCCAGACCGTGGTCACCGTGCTGGTGCTCGCGATCGTCGCTGTGCTCGTCGGCTGGCGCATCCACGAAGGCATCGCGAAGGCGCTGGCCGCGTTCGGGCTGCTGCTTTTCCTCGGGTACGCGTTCTCCTGGATCGGCGCGCTGATCGGGCTCTCTGTCCGCACCCCGGAGGCAGCCACCTCGGGTGGGCTGATCTGGCTCTTCCCCGTCACGTTCATCTCGAACGCGTTCGTGCCCACGGAGAACATGGCGGGCTGGCTTCAGCCGGTCGCGGAGTGGAACCCGTTCAGCGCCACCGTCCAGGCGTGCCGCGAACTCTTCGGGAACCCGGGCGTCTCCCCCTCCGACGCCTGGCCGATGCAGCATCCCGTTTGGGCTTCGCTGATCTGGTCCGTCGTGATCATCCTGGTCTTTCGGACGCTGGCCGTCCGCAAGTACCGCCGGGCAGCCAGCTGAGGGCTGCGCCCTGACGTGGGACGAGTCCTCGCCACCGGCGAGGACTCGTCTCAGCCGGTGTGAAGGATCCGAAAACGATCGGGTTCCGCCGGATCTCGGTCAACGACTTGGATCGGCGCCCAAGCCCATTGCCAAACGCTGATGCCCGGCGTGCGGGAGAACTGGATCTGCCCGCGGGTGCCTTCGACTGCGACGCGCGGCCAGGATGCGGCAATGCGCGCCCGGTCCGTGCCGTGAGAACGCAGCACGTCGGCGAGGACGGCGACCGTGTCATAGCCCTCGAAGGCGACGAAGGAGGGCGCTTCGGCCAGTCGCTCGCGGAGGGCCGCCTCGACTCGTACACCGAGTGGGCTGAGGCGCTCGGGCAGGTAGCGCAAGAACGGGATCGCGGCGCTGTCGTCGCCCAGCAACGTCGCCCATTCGGCGCACTCCGGTTGTCCGGCCGGAGCGCCCATCATGATCTCGGCGAGGCGCTGGTCGCTGCGTACCGACTTGACGATCGGCACGGCCGGATCCGGGTGGCCGACCAGAAGAAGGAGGGCTGTCGCGCGATGGTCGACGAGTTCGTCGCAGACGGCTGTCGGGGTGAGCGTGCCCATGTCGAGTTCGATGACGGTGCCGCCGCGTGGAGCGAGGTAGTCCCGCAGAATGCGGGTCCCGGATGCCCAGTAGACGCTCGGCTGGGCTGCCACGGCGATGCGACTGTGGCCCGCGCCGAGGAGGAAGTCCGCGTAGACCTGCCAGCCGCGGGACTGCGGCGGGGAGAGGCGCGCGACCCATTGCGTTGGCTGTTCGGTGAGCGCGTCGAGAACCGCTGACGAGCAGAGGAACGGCAGGCCGAGGGCGTCGGCCCTGGCGGCGGCGGCGCGAGCGACGACGCTGTGATACTCCCCCGCCAAGGCAGCCACGCCCAGGCGAGCCAATTCGTCTACGGCCGCCGCGGCCCTCTGTGGATCAGCCGCGGTGTCTCGGACCACCAGCTCGAGTGGTCTTCCGACGATCCCGCCGGCGTCATTGACTTCGCGAACGGCCAGCTCGAGTCCAGCGAGCAAGTGGTGGCCTGCCTCGACCCAGCCAGGCCGGGTCAGCGGAACGAGAGCGCCGATCTGGACGGGTGAATTCATGCGCTGGCGTCTTCCGTGGGGCGATTCTGTTGCGGTTTGCCCGGAACGCAGAGCGGCAAGGCGAGGTAGTACGCGTTCATGCCATCTCATCTCGCCGTGGCGGGCGCACCTGGGTGACCATGCCGGACATTGCATCCACCACCATCGCCACCAGGCAACCGATTATTTGTTCGCGACCAAGCCCCCGGCCGGAAAATCCGGCCGGGGGCTTGGTCTCTGCCCTGTGCTGCCCTGCGCTGCCCTGCGCTCAGCCCTGGTACGGCGTGGCTTCGAGGATCGTCACCGATGCCTTGTTGCCGTTGGGCATCTCGTACTGCGCGTCCTCGCCGACCTTCTTGCCCATCACGCCGGTGCCGAGCGGCGACTGCGGCGAGTAGGTCTCGACGTCGGAGCTCGCGTACTCGCGTGAGGCGAGCAGGAACGTCATCGTGTCGTCCTCGTCGCCGTCGAAGGCGATCGTGACGACCATGCCGGGTGCCACGACGCCACTGGTCGTCGGGGCCTCACCGACCTTCGCGTTCTCCAGGAGCTGGGTCAGCTGGCGCACACGGAGCTCCTGCTTGCCCTGCTCCTCCTTGGCCGCGTGGTACCCGCCGTTCTCGCGCAGGTCCCCCTCCTCGCGGGCAGCCGCGATCTTCGTCGCGATCTCCGTGCGTGCGGGACCCGACAGGTACTCCAGCTCGGCCTTGAGCTGGTCGTACGCCTCCTGGGTCAGCCAGGTGACGCTCTCGCTGGTCTGGGTCACAGGTGCTCCTCGTCGGTACTTGGAATACAAAGCAAGCATCGCCCTACCCAGAAGGATGTGCCTCCAGGGGCGGGCGAAACCACGAGCCTAACAATTCAGGCGGAAAAGGGGGAGGAGGAAAACCGCCGGAGCGGCATCTCCGCTGGTCAGCCTGCAGAACCGCTGTCCGCGGTGCAGCCTGTCAGTTCGGTGCTCGTCGCCCTGGACGTTGTACGGACCGTATAGATCTCGTCGATGCGCCCGCCGCCCGACGCCTCGATACGGACGTCCCTGCGGCCCACCTCGGCGCCGTCCTCCGCGAGCGAGCGCAGGGTGCAGGTGCCGGTCGCGTCCGCCTTCTTGCGTACTTCGAGGTGGACCTTGACCTCGGAGTCCGAGACGGTGTCGAACTTGATGAGCTCGGCACTGATCCGCTGTGCGGTGACGTAGTCGTAACCGAACCAGCCCGTCATCGCCAGGAGCCCGGCGCCGAGCACGGCGCCCACGATCTTGAGCTTGCGGTCCGCGCGCTCGTCCGCCGAGCGGCCGTAGCGGCCCTCGGGAAGGTCCTGACGCACCGCGGTCATGATCGTTCCTCCTGGGTCGGGAGCCGGCCGGATGATGGCTGCTGTCTCCGGAATTTTCCGCCCCCTGATTCGGTCACTATAGAAGCCGCTTATTGCGCCGAATCATTGAGGATCGAGTCTTGACTGAGCAGCTGCGACTGATGGCCGTTCACGCACACCCCGACGACGAGTCGAGCAAGGGTGCGGCGACCATGGCGAAGTATGTGTCCGAGGGGGTGGACGTGCTGGTCGTGACCTGCACGGGGGGCGAGCGCGGTTCCATCCTCAATCCGAAGCTCCAGGGCGACAAGTACATCGAGGAGCACATCCACGAGGTCCGCAAGAAAGAGATGGACGAGGCTCGCGAGATCCTTGGCGTCCGGCAGGAGTGGCTCGGCTTCGTCGACTCCGGCCTGCCGGAGGGAGACCCGCTGCCGCCGCTGCCGCAGGGCTGCTTCGCGCTGGAGGACGTCGACGTGGCGGCGGGCCGGCTGGTGAAGTCCATCCGTACGTTCCGTCCGCAGGTCATCACGACGTACGACGAGAACGGCGGCTACCCGCACCCCGACCACATCATGACCCACAAGATCACGATGGTGGCTTTCGAGGGAGCGGCCGACACCGAGAAGTTCCCGGAGGCGGAGTTCGGCCCGGCGTACCAGCCGCAGAAGCTCTACTACAACCAGGGCTTCAACCGGCCGCGCACCGTCGCGCTCCACGAGGCGCTGATCGAGCGCGGCATGGAGTCGCCGTACGGGGAGTGGCTGGAGCGGTGGAAGGAGTTCCAGCGGGCCGAGCGGACGCTGACCACGTACGTTCCGTGCGCGGACTTCTTCGAGATCCGCGACAAGGCGCTCATCGCGCACGCGACGCAGATCGACCCGGACGGCGGCTGGTTCCGCGTCCCGATGGACATCCAGCGGGACGTCTGGCCGACGGAGGAGTACGAGCTGGCGAAGTCGCTCGTCGGTACGTCCCTCCCCGAGAGCGACCTGTTCGCGGGCATCCGCGACAATGCCTGATGTGAACGTAACCCTGGCAATGACGCAGATCGTGCCGCTCGCCGCGGACGAGTTCGACAAGAACAAGGTGACCCCGGGTGTGCTCGGGTTCCTGGTCTTCGCGGCGCTGGCTGTCGGCGTGTGGATGCTGATGAAGTCGATGAACCGCCACATGGGCAAGGTCAACTTCGAAGAGGCGCCGGATCCGGCGGCGGAGCGGGAGAAGGCCGCCGCCTCGGCTTCTGCTGCCGGTTCGGCTTCCGCACCGGCTTCCGGGGACCCTGCGGGGGAGCGCCCGAAGGACGCGTAGCGACGCCCTGCGGGCGTGTCCTCAAACGCCGGACGGGCTGGATGTTGCCGCTTGCGGCACCTTTCAGCCCCTCCGGCGATTGAGGAGCGGGGTCTGGGGCGGAGCCCCGGTTCACCCTCACCCCCGCGCCACCCCCACCGGCACCCCCATCACCTCCCGCGCATGCCGATTCGGCACCATGCCGAGTCGCCATGCCTGCCAGCCCTCGGCCAGGTCCACTCCCCGCTCCAGCACCAGCGCGTACGCCTCCGCGCAGTCCTCCAGCTTGCCGTCGCGGGTCGGATGGGGCTCCCGGAGCAGCTGGGACAGCTCCTCCTGGGCCACCGCCGTGCCGATCTCCGAGCCCCCCGGTGAACCGAACGGCAGCAGCGTGCAGCGCAGGAAACGTGCCCAGTCCGCGCCGCGATCGTCGCCGTACGAATCGAACAACCGCGCCGCCTCGTCGCACAGCTCCAGCGCCTGCGCCGGCCGGTTGTTGCCCGCGTCCACGATCGCCAGCTCCAGGCATGTCCACGCCTCGCCGTGCGCGACCCCGATGCGGTGGAAGTCCGCCCGCGCGTCGACCAGCAGCTGACGCGCGAAGCCGGAATTGCGCAGGTTGCCGGTCTGCGCCGCGCGCTGGTCGCGCGTGACGCGGCCCGAGTGGTGGCGGGCGCAAGCCAGCCCGTACACGTCCCGCATCCGCGAGAACATCCCCCGCGCCCGCTCCAGCTCGCGCACCGCCTCAGCGGCGTCGCCGCGCTCCTCCAGCGCCTGCCCGAGGTAGTAGAGGGTCCAGGCCTCGCCGCGCGCGTCCTCCGCCTCGCGGTGACGGGACAGCGCCTGGCGGAGATCGTCGACGGCGGGGGACGGGTCGCCGTCGACCAGGCGGGCGCGGGCCAGCTGTGTCAGCGCCCACGCCTCGCCGCGGCCGTCGCGCGTGCGCCCGTACAGATCCAGCGCCTCGCGCAGCTGCTCCTCCGCATGCGGTACGTCGCCCATCCGCAGGAACACCTGGCCGAGCTGGAAGTGCGCCCACGCCTGTCCGTGCAGGCTCTCGCTCTCCCGGTGGAGGACGAGGGCGGTGTCCAGGTGGCTGACGGCGTCGGCCAGGTTCGCCCGGTCGCGCTCCACCGCGGCGAGCGCGTGCAGCGTCCACGCGCGGTCGGCGGCCAGAGCGTCCGACGCCTGGAGGGCGAGCGCCTCGTTCAGTTTCGCCGCGGCCTCCGTCAGGTTGCCCTGGTGGTGGAGCGTGATGCCGAGCGAGCACAGGGCGCGGGCGGCGCCCGCCTCGTTCTGGGCCTCGAAGTAGAGATCCACCACCGAGGAGAGGGTCGTACGGGCCTTGTCGAGCTCGCCGAGCTGGCGGGCCGCGATGCCCGTACGCCACTGGACGGACCGGCCCAGCAGGCCCTGGTCGACGGCCTGCGTCAGCTCGCTGATCTCGCCCAGGCGGTACAGGTCACCGCGCAGCAGGCAGTAGTCGCACAGTGCGCCGAGGAGGTTCAGTACGGCCTGCTGGTCCACGCCCTCCGACTGGCGCAGCGCCGCCGTGATGAAGCTCGACTCGTCGTCCAGCCAGCGCAGGGCGGCGTCCAGCGAAGTGAAGCCGTGGGCCCCGAAGTGGTCGGCGCGGGTCGACGTCTTGCCGTCGACCATGCGGATCACCGAGTCGGCCAGTTCGCCGTAATTGCGGATCAGGCGCTCCTGCGCCGCCGCCCGGTCCGCCGGCTCCTCCTCGTCGAGCAGCCGCCCCTGCGCGAACGCCCGTACGAGATCGTGCAGGCGGTAGCGGCTGCCCCGCACGTGCTCGATGAGCCCTGACCGCGACAGCGCCGCCAGCAGCCGCTGCGCCTCGTGCTCGTCGGTGGCCAGCAGCGCCGCGGCCGCCGCCGCGCCCAGGCTCGCCCGGCCCGCGAGCGCGAGCCGGCGCAGCAGGCGGCGGGCGGCGTCCGGCTGGTCGGTGTAGCGCAGCCACAGCGCGCGCTCCACCGGGGCGACCGGACCGTACGCGGCAAGATCCGCCGCCAGCGCACGCGGCGTGCGTGCGCCGAGCGAGGAACCCGCGACGCGCAGCGCCAGCGGCAGCCCGCCGCACAGCTCGGCGATCCCGTCCGCCGCCTGGGCGTCGTACGGGCCCTCCTTCTCCTCCGCCACCTCCCGCAGCAGCTCCTCCGCGCCGGCGGAATCCAGCGCCTCCACCGGCAGCTGGTGCACCCACGCCGGGATGTCGGCGGGCAGGTCGAGCGGCTGCCGCGCGGTCACCAGCACCAGGCTGTCCGAACGCTCCGGCACGAGGGTCCGCACCTGCGCCGCGTCCGACGCGTCGTCCAGCACCACCGTCACCGGCAGTCCCGTCAAGTGCTGGTGGTACAGCTCGGTCAGCCTGCGCAGCTGCTGCTCCTGCGAGGACCGTTCCCGGAAGAGCAGCTGCTCGCGCGGCGCACCGAGCCGGTTGAGCAGGTGCAGCAGGGCCTCCCGCGTCGACAGCGGAGACTCGCCCGCCGTGTCGCCGCGCAGATCCACCACACACGCGCCCCGGAACTGGTCCCTGAGGTGATGCGCCGCCCGCACCGCCAGCGTCGTACGCCCCGAACCGGGCGCCCCGTGCAGCACGACGACCGTCGGCCGCGTCTCGGTGCTCGCGCGCGCCGCGTGCACCCACTGTGCGATCTGCCCCATCGCCGCCCGCCGCCCCGCGAAGGGGCCGTCGGGTTCGGGCAGATGCCCGAAGGACTGCTCCAGTACGGACCGTCTGCGCGCCGCCTGGCTGCGATCGGCGCCGCGCAACTGCCCGGCGACGGCGGCCTTCGTCGCCGTACCGGTGGTCGTACGCCCCCGGGTCGCGGCGAGCAGGACGTGCTGCTGGTCCAGGAACGGCCGTATCCCTCGCACCTCCAGCGCCGTCAGCCACTGCAGCCTCAGCTGCTCGGGCCCGCCGGGCTGCGCCAGCGCGCCGGCCCGCTGGTGCGCGGCCGGCCAGTGCGAGGCGGTGACCTTGACGACGGTGGCGGCGGCCCCGGCGACCGCGACGACGGCCCCGGCGGCGAGCGCGGTACCGGCGTCCGTACCGAACGCCAGGTCCGCGCCGACGGCAGCGACGGCGGCAACGGCCGTGACGAGCCCGGGGGTTGAGAGATGCGCGCTGCTGAACCGTTCCGCCAACGACCGCTGCCCCGCCTGCGCCTCGTCCAGCGCCTTGACGTACGCGGCGTACTCCTCGACCGCCCCGGCCGCCATCGTCTCCAGCGCGGCCCGCCCGCGCAGCAGCAGTGCGTTGGCGTCGATCCGTCCGCCCGACCGCCGCGCCTGTTCCTCGACGGCCCGTACCAACAGCCGCTCGGCTTCCGCCCGGTGGCTGTCCCGCATGTGCGTCCCCCTCCGAGAGCAAGATTGGGGGACAAGTGTCCTGCTTGACGCGCGTCAGCGCGAGGGCCCGGCGATCAGGCCGCTGAGCGGTCAGTACGCCGTGGGCCAGCCGCCGCTCCAACTCAGCAGGTTGAGGCCGAGCTTGGGGGTGCCGGCGTCATTTCCGTCGTAGTAGTGGTAGACGAGCAGGTCGCCATCGACGTCGGGCATGATGTCCTGCCCGCCGGGACCGATCACGGAGCCCTGCGACGCCATGACCACGGTGCCGCCGTTGTTGGTCATGGCGACGCCGTCGCGGTCGTGGTAGGGCCCGGTGGGGCTGGTGGCCCGGCCCACCTTGATCTTGTACGTCGACGCGGTGCCGCTGCAGCAGGTGTCGTACGACGCGAAGAGGTAGTAGTAGCCGTTCCGCTTGATCACGGTCGGGCCCTCCAGTGCCTTCGTCCCGGTGGGGCGCGAGGCGAGGGAGCGGCGGGCGGTGTCACTCGTGTGCTGCTTTCCGGTTCCCGGGTCGAGGCGGATCATCTTGATCCCGCTCCACCAGGAGCCGAAGGCCAGCCACCACTTGCCGTCGCTGTCGACGAACAGGTCGGGGTCGATGGCGTTGTAGTCACTGCTCGACGTGGAGGAGTACACGATCCCCTGGTCGCTCCAGCTTCCCGGCAGACCGGTGGAGGAGGTGGCGAGGCCGATGGCCGAGGTGTTGGAGCCGAAGCGGGAGACGGCGTAGTACATGAGGTACCGCCCGCCGTGGAACGAGATGTCGGGCGCCCACGGGTCGTTCTCCGGCGAATAGCGCGCCCACCAGCCCGGCGGCGAAGAGAGGGCGTTGCCGTCGCGGCTGAACGCGGTCCGGTCGGTGGAGGTACGGGATTCCAGGTAGCCGTGGGTGGAGTAGAGCAGGTACCGGCCGTCGGCCTTGCGGAGCATCGTCGGGTCGTGGACGACGACGTCGCCGGTGACTCTGCCGGGGCCCGGGTAGGCGGACGCGCTCGACGGCATCAGGGCCAGCATGACGGCGGTGGGCAGGACGAGGAACGAAGATCTGCGCAGAGTGCGGCTCACACGCTTCTCCTTCGGTGAGAGGTCGTTCGAAATGTCGGACGGCGCCCGCCAAGTCGAACGGGAACCTAGGTAGAAAGCGCTTGTGCGTCAACGCTGCGCGCAATGTTTGTTGCGGAGGGAGCGGAAGGAGCGGAGGGCGCGAGTGGTTCCCCCGTGGCGGCGTGGGCGTGGTTTCGTCGCGTGCGCAAGGATTGGGGGTATGGCGAACCGACTGGCCCATGAGACGTCCCCGTACCTCCTTCAGCACGCCGACAACCCGGTCGACTGGTGGCCGTGGTCGCCCGAGGCCTTCGAGGAGGCGCGGAGGCGGGAAGTTCCGGTGCTGCTCAGCGTCGGGTATTCGAGCTGTCACTGGTGTCATGTCATGGCTCACGAATCCTTCGAGGACGAGCCGACCGCCGAGTACCTCAACGAGCACTTCGTCAACGTCAAGGTCGACCGCGAGGAGCGGCCGGACGTCGACGCTGTCTATATGGAGGCCGTGCAGGCCGCCACCGGGCAGGGCGGCTGGCCCATGACCGTCTTTCTGACCGCCGACGCCGCGCCCTTCTACTTCGGCACGTACTTCCCGCCCGCGCCCCGGCACGGCATGCCCTCCTTCCGGCAGGTGCTGGAGGGGGTCAGCGCCGCCTGGGTAGGGCGACGGGACGAAGTCACGGAGGTCGCCGGGAAGATCGTGCGGGATCTTGGTGAGCGCTCGCTCGCGTTCGGGGCGCCTGAGCTGCCGGGGGAGGAAGAGCTGGCGCAGGCGCTGCTCGCGCTGACGCGGGATTACGACGCCACACGCGCCGGATTCGGCGGTGCGCCGAAGTTCCCGCCGTCCATGGTGTTGGAGTTCCTGCTGCGGCATTACGCGCGCACCGGGTCCGAGGGCGCCCTCCAAATGGCCGCGGACACTGGCGAGGCGATGGCGCGCGGGGGAATTTACGACCAGCTCGCCGGTGGGTTCGCGCGCTATTCGGTGGACCGCGAATGGGTCGTACCGCACTTCGAGAAGATGTTGTACGACAATGCGCTGCTCTGCCGGGTGTACGCCCATCTGTGGCGGGCCACCGGATCGGAGCTCGCGCGGCGCGTGGCGCTGGAGACCGCGGACTTCCTGATGAGCGAACTCCGTACGCAGGAGGGCGGATTCGCGTCCGCGCTCGATGCGGACAGCGACGACGGCACCGGCAGGCATGTCGAGGGTGCGTACTACGTATGGACGCCGGAGCAGCTGCGTGAGGTGCTGGGGGAGCAGGACGCGGAGTTCGCCGCCGGGCTTTTCGGGGTGACGCAGGAGGGGACGTTCGAGGAAGGGGCGTCCGTTCTTCAGCTCCCGGTGGGCCAGGGCGTGGCTGACGCGGCGCGGGTTGCCGATGTCCGGGCCCGGCTGCTCGCCGCGCGCGGCGGGCGGGAGCGGCCGGGGCGGGACGACAAGATCGTGGCCGCCTGGAACGGGCTCGCGATTGCCGCGCTGGCCGAGACCGGGGCGTACTTCGACCGGCCGGACCTTGTGGAGCGGGCGACCGAGGCCGCCGATCTGCTGGTGCGGGTGCACATGGACGAAGGGGCGCGGCTCGCTCGTACGTCGAAGGACGGGAAGGCCGGGGCGAACGCGGGCGTGCTGGAGGACTACGCCAATGTCGCGGAAGGATTCCTCGCGCTGGCGGCGGTGACGGGTGAAGGGGTGTGGCTGGAGTTCTCGGGGTTCCTGCTGGACATCGTGCTCGACCAGTTCGTGGGAGAGGGCGGGACGCTGTACGACACGGCTCATGACGCCGAGAAGCTGATCCGGCGGCCGCAGGACCCGACGGACAACGCGACGCCTTCGGGGTGGACGGCTGCGGCGGGTGCGCTGCTTTCGTACGCCGCGCATACGGGGTCCGAGGCGCACCGGAGTGCGGCGGAGGGGGCGTTGGGCGTCGTGAAGGCGCTCGGGCCGCGTGCGCCGCGGTTCATCGGGTGGGGTCTCGCGGTCGCCGAGGCGGCGCTGGACGGGCCGCGCGAGGTGGCGGTGGTCGGCCCGGCCGACGACGCGCTGACGAAGGAACTGCACCGGGTGGCGCTGCTGAGCGGGGCGCCGGGGGCGGTGGTCGCGGTGGGCGAGGCCGGGAGCGAGGAGTTTCCGCTGCTGGCGGATCGGGGGCCGGGGGCGTATGTGTGCCGGCACTTCGTGTGCGACGCGCCGACGCTGGAACCGCTGGTTCTGCGGGAGCGGCTCGGCGACGCGGCGGGCGGGCGTTCCGTCGGCTAGCGCGCCGCCTCCGTGTGCGCGGCGGGTGACACACGGCGCACAGAAGATCACCGGCCCCGGCGGTGGTGGCTGCCTGTGGGCGGTGCGCAAGATGGAACGTGAGCGCACCGCAGATCAGCAGTGCGCTTACGGGGGCTCACGCCGACGCACTCCACCACGAGGAGGCGGGACCATGACTACCGCTGAAGGAATCTTCGAGCCGAAGGTCGAGCCGTACAAGGTCGCACCCGAGACCTTTGTCATCCCGCAGCTGCTGGAAGCGCCGCCGGTCGGCATGTTCTACGTCAATTCCATGGTCATCACCGGCAGCGAGCCCGTACTCGTCGACACCGGTGCGCCGTCGAACCGGCAGCAGTGGCTGGATCACGCCTGGAGCCTCGTCGACCCGGCCGACGTGCGCTGGGTCTTTCTGACGCACGACGACCACGACCACGCGGGCAACGTCCGCGAGGTCATGGCGGCCTGCCCGAACGCCACCCTGGTCACGACCTGGTTCTCGATGGCCCGCTATGCCATTGACACCGAGGAGTTCTGGATGCCGTTCAACCGCTCCCGCTGGGTGCGGGACGGCGAGAGCTTCACGGCCGGGGACCGGACGCTCCACGCGATCAGGCCGCCCTTCTTCGACAATCCGACGACGCGTGGACTGTTCGACACCACGACGCGGGTCTACTGGGCGGCAGACACCTTCGCCACGGCCATACCGCACCCGGCGGAGGACGCCGCCGACCTGGACCGAGAGGCGTGGCGTGAAGGCATGCTCCTGGGCAACCGGCTCAACCACCCGTGGCACCTGTGGCTGGACACCGGGAAATTCAACAAGCACGTGGACCGCGTCCAGGGCCTGGACATTGAGACCGCCGCGTCCTGCCACGGCCCCGCGATCCACCACGAGATGATCAACGAGGCATTCGAACTCGTCCGCTCGGTCCCGGAGCTGCCCTACTGGGAGGAGCCGGGGCAGGATTTCCTGGAAGGAATCATCGCGGCGACGGCAAGGCCGGTGGTGTCGTAACAGCCGCGCCCCGTCCTCACCCGCCCCGTCCTCACCCGCCCCGTCCTCACCCGCCCCGCGTCATCCCCCCGTCGGGTCCGGAAGCGGGGCCTCTGCCGGCAGCGGGGCCAGGTCCCGGTGGCCGTGAGCCCGGCGGTAGAGCCAGCGGTCCACCAGCAGGAAGCGGCCCGCGAAGACCACCACCATGCTGATCGCCGTCGCCGGGACAGGGGCAAGACCGCCCCAGACCATGAACAGCGCGGCCAGCGGCAGCCGCGCGATGAGGTCCGCGTTGCCCACCGCCGCGAAGGTGAGCAGGCGTACCGATCTCCGGTGGTGGCCGCGTCGCAGGCGGTACAGGAGCGAGTCGACCAGGACGAAGTTCCAGAGGAGACCCGCCTGGTTGGCGATGATCTCGGCGGGGGCGTAGTGCATGCCCCCCGGTCCGTTGAGCAGCCACAGCAGCGCCAGGTTCGGGATGAACCCGGACAGGCCGATCAGGCCGAAGACCGCCACCCGCGCCCGGGGATCCGACGTACGCAGCGTCACCAGGTGGCGCAGGAACCGCAGCCCCTCCCTCACCGTTGACTTCGACTCGCCCGCGTGACGTTCCCCGAAGGCGTACGGGACTTCCGCGATCCCGCGCGGCGCGCACCGTACCGCCAGCTCCAGAAGGATCTTGTAGCCGAGTGGCTGGAGGCCGTCCTCCCCGGTGGCTGCCCGGTCCACCGCCTCCCGGCGGATCGCGAAGAAGCCGCTCATGGGATCGGACAGGCCCCGTAGCGCCCGTGGGAACAGGGACTTCGTGACGATCGTGGACGCGCCGGACACCAGCATCCGGTAGCCGCCCGCGAGCCCGGACCGGCTGCCGCCCGCCGCGTACCGGCTGGCGACGACGAGCTCCGCGCCCGTCGACTCGCCCCGCGCGACCAGCTCCGGAACGAGCTCCGGCGGGTGCTGGAGGTCGGCGTCGATGACGACGATCCAGGGGGCGGTGGAGCGGGCGATGCCCTCGACGACCGCGCCGCCGAGGCCGCCCGTCGCCACGGCCCTGTGGTGCAGGACCACGGGGAGCGGGCTGGTGCCGGCCGCGTCCTCGATGACCTCGCAGGTGTGGTCCGTCGAGTCGTCGGCGAAGATCACCTCGGCGGTGAGGCCGGCCGAGGCGACCGCCGCACTGACCCTGTGCAGCAACTCCCGGATGTTGTCCGCCTCGTTGAAGGTGGGTACGACGATGGAAACGTCAAGCGCGTCCCCCCGCGCGTCCAGCTTCAGCCGTTCCGGCGTCACCTTGCCTCCTGCTGGGGCTCCAGGTGAGCGCCGATGTGGGAGGTGAGCTCCCAGTCCCTGCGTCCCGTGTACTCGCGCCAGACTGCGCGCAGCGCGGCCGCGGCGAGTACGACGGCGTACACCGGGCCTCCGATCGTCAGCTTCACGTACTGCCACGGACCGATCCGGAAGCCGTACTCGCGGCCGAAGTCGTGCAGTGCGACGGCCTCGAAGACCATCATCGCGGCCATCGGGACCATCGGCAGCCAGGCGACGAGAGCGATGGGCAGGGATACGCCGCCCACCCAGGCGAGCAGCAGGCCCAGCGGGATCATGATGCCGGTGGCGGCCTGGAGGAAGGGCGTGGAGAGGGTGTAACGGGCGAGGAGGCGCTGTCGCCAGCCCGGGAGGCGTCGCCACTCGCCCTTCCTGAGGACTTGCAGGAAGCCCTGGTTCCAGCGGGTGCGCTGCTTGTAGAGGGCGAGGAGTGTGTCGGGTGTTTCCTCGCGGGTGACGAGCGCGGCGTGGTACGCGACGACGACTTTGGCGCCGCGTGAGGACAGCCGTACGCCCAGGTCGCAGTCCTCGGCGAGACAGTCGCCGTCCCAGCCGCCGGTCTCGCGCAGCAGCGCGGCCCGGACGAAGACGGTGTTGCCGCCGAGCGGGATGAAGCCCTTGCGGGCGTGCAGGTGCAGGCGGCTGCGGAACCAGAAGAAGTACTCCAGGCAGTTGCGCAGGCTGTACCAGCTGGTGTCGAAGTTGACGAGCTGTACGCCGCCCTGCACGACGTCCGCGTCGTCGCGGCGGAAGGCGAAGTCGACGTGGCTGAGCAGCTCGGGGTGGACGATGTCCTCCGCGTCGAAGACGCCGACGACGTCGCCCTTGGCGTACGGCAGCGCGGTGTTGAGGGCGCGCGGCTTGTTCTTGGCCTCGTGGTGGTCCACGACGGTCTGGATCATGTGCGGGTGTTCTGCGGCCAATTGGTGGGCGATGGCCGCGGTGCCGGGGTCGTCGTGGCCGACGATCAGCACGATCTCGAAGGCGGGATGGCCGATCTTCAGCATGTTCTCGACCGTGTGCCGCAGCACGGTTTCCTCGTGCCGGGCCGGGACGAGCAGCGAGAAGGACACGCCGTGGTGTCCGTCGGGTTCGGCGAAGGCGGTCGCTTCCAGCGTCTCCGGCGTGCGCCAGGCGTGGACCATCCACCAGAGCGTGACGCCGGCGGTGGCCATGAGTATGAGTGAGTCCAATAAAAGGACAGCGGAGACCATGAATTCCCCCCTAGGTCTTCCTTGGTGTTCCGTTCCGTTTTTTCTCTCCCCGGCCGGGAAGCTAGCAGGTCATTGTTTTGCGCGGCAACGACGCATCGACATCACTCCGCCACCACAAACGGAATGTCAGATTCTTCTTATGTGGCATGCCCGGTGTGTGCCATGCTGCTGCGGCATGCCCGGGTCCGGGGGGTCGGATTCCGGGGAGATGCAGACCAGGGGGGTCTTCAGGGTGGGGGGATCTGCATGAGCAATGCTGTGCTGCGCGCCGGTACTCAGAACGATCAGAAGAGTCCGGAATTACGACCTCGTCACGCCGCGTCCACATCTCGTAAAGCCCCGGAATCGCCGGGCAGGCCGACGTTTCTCAGAGATTTCATCTGGGTGGCCCCGCTATTGATTCTGATCGTTTCGGTGCGTGCGTGGAACATGGGGAATTTCCCGTTCCCCAATGACGACGAGGGCACTTATCTGGCCCAGGCCTGGGCGGTGCAGAACGGTGACCTGGCCCACTACACCTACTGGTACGACCATCCGCCCTTCGGCTGGATACAGCTCGCGGGCCTCTCCTGGCTGCCCGCCTGGCTCTTCCCCGAGCTGCCGACGTTCGTCCAGGGCCGTATCGCCATGCTGCCCGTCGTCGCCGCCGGCGCCGCACTCGTCTTCGTCGTGGGCCGCCGCATCGGCCTCGGCCGCCCCGCCGCCGCGTTCGCCATGCTGCTGTACGGGCTCTCGCCGCTCGCCGTGACCCTGCACCGGCAGATATACCTCGACAACTTCGCCGTCGTCTGGGCGCTGGCAGCCTTCGCGCTCGCCCTCTCCCCGCGCAAGCATCTGTGGCACCACATCGGCGCGGGCAGCGCCTTCGCCCTCGCGATCCTCTCCAAGGAGACGATCGCGGTCCTGCTGCCCGTCGTCCTGGTGACGCTGTGGCACGGCAGCCACCCGAGAACGCGGAAGTTCTCGTTCGCCGGCTTCGGCTCCGGGCTCGTCCTCACCGGCCTCTTCTATCCGCTGTACGCGACGCTCAAGGGCGAGCTGGTACCGGGCGCCGGCCACGTCTCGCTCATCGGCACACTCAAGTTCCAGCTCGGCGGTCGTGAGGGCAGCGGCTCCGTCCTCGAGGACGGCACCGACGCCAACACCCTGATCCTGGACTGGTTCTCGCGCGATCCCTACCTGCTGGGGGCCGGCTGCGCGGCCGCCGTGATCGGCCTCGCCGTACGCCGCCTGCGGCCCGTCGCCCTCGCCGTCCTCGTGCTGGCGCTGGTCGCGCTGCGCCCCGGCGGCTATCTGCCGCAGATGTACGTCGCCCAGCTGCTGCCGTTCCTCGCGCTCACCGTGACCGGGCTGGTGTGCGCGGTGATCGCCCTGGTCCCGTCCCGCCACCGCGCGCTGCGCCCGGCAGCGGTCACCGCCGTCATGGCCGTCGCCGCCGTATTCGTGGCCCCGCACTGGTACCGCGAGGACCGCGACACCGTGCTCGGCGACGACAACGGCGTCTACCACGCGGCGGCCCGGTGGCTGCGCGAGGCGCCGGTCGGCGACCGCGAACGTACCCGCGTCGTGACCGACGGCGTGCTGTGGCTGGACGCCGTCGAAGCCGGATACCGGCCGGGCACCGGTGCCATCTGGCACTACAAGCTTGACCAGGACCCCGCGGTCGCCAAGACGCTGCCGCGCGGCTGGAAGGACATCGACTACGTCGTGTCCACGCCCGCCCTGCGCGGCGAACAGCACAATCTGCCCACGCTGCGCGACCTGTTCAGACACAGCGAGCCGGTCGCCAGCTTCGGGGAGGGGGACGGCCGGATCGACATTCTCAAGGTCGACGGGCCCACGACGCTCCAGGAGGGGGAGGGATGACCCCGTACAGAAGAGACACGAAACGGCCCAGACGCGGCAGAACGCGCCTGTTCCTCACCGCGTTCGCGCTGCTCGCCGCAGGCCTCGGGCTCACGCCGCTCGACGCCACGCCCGCCAGCGCCGCGCCCAACCTGATATCCAACCCGGGGCTCGAGACCCTCGATGCCCAGGGCGAGTTCCCCGAATGCTTCGAGAAGTCGGGGTGGGGCGACAACGACTTCACCTACACGGTTACGGACGACGCTCACGCCGGAGCCCGCGCCCTGCGCATCGACCTCACCCGCCGCACCGACGGCGACCGCAAGGCGATGATGCTGGAGAACGAGTGCGCGCCCAAGGTCACCGAGGGCCATCAGTACGACCTGTCCCTCTGGTACAAGTCGACATCGCCCGACGTGGCCATGACGCTCTTCCGGCACGACAAGACCGCGGGCTGGGTCTTCTGGGCCGATCTCAACACCCTGCCGCAGAGCGGGACGTACGCCCGTACCGAGGTACGCACACCCGTCGTCCCCGCGAACACCGATCAGATCACCTGGGGCGCCGCCCTCTACGGCGTCGGCTCGCTCACCACCGACGACTACGCGATGACCGACGCGACCGTCGTGCCCGAGCCGCCCGTCGACCCGTGTGAGGGCAAGGGCCCGGAGTGCAAGGGCGAGTGGACCGTGCAGACCGCGCCTTCGCCGGTGCGCGCCATCCACTCCGTACTGCTGCACACGGGGAAGGTGCTGCTGATCGCCGGATCGGGGAACGACCGTGACGCCTTCGCCGCCGGCACCTTCAAGTCGTCCGTCTTCGACCCGGTGACCGGCAAGTACACCGACATCCCGACGCCCGAGGACTTCTTCTGCGCCGGACACGTCCAGCTCCCGGACGGGCGTGTGCTGGTGGTCGGCGGAAACAAGGACTACGCGTCGGCGGACGGGACGGTCGGCTACAAGGGGCTGAAGACCAGTTACGTCTTCGAACCCAGGCTCAACAAGTACGTCAAGGTCAACGACATGCTCGCGGGGCACTGGTACCCGTCCGCGACCGCGATGGGCAACGGCGACGTCGTCTCGCTCGGCGGGCTCGGTGAGGACGCCGCCGGGACGGTCGTCAACGAGCACTTCAGTTTCGCCCAGAACAAGTGGCTCCCGATGGGCGAGGCCAAGCAGGCCTGGTCCTTCTGGGGCCTGTACCCGGCGATGATCCTGCTCCAGGACGGCCGCCTGTTCTACAGCGGCAGTCACACCTTCGGGATCGGCCTGCCCGGCACCGGGGCCTCCGTCTACGACTACGAGAAGGGCACCATCACCGACGTACCCGGGCTGCGGAAGAAGGACGAGCGCGACCAGTCCGCGTCGCTGCTGCTGCCCCCCGCCCAGGACCAGAAGGTGCTCACGGCCGGCGGCGGCAACCACACCGTCTCGCCCGACGCGCACCGCCTGGTCGACCTGATCGACATGAAGGCCGCTTCACCGGAGTACGTCGCCGGGCCCGACCTGCCGCAGGGCAAGTACAAGGACGGCACCTTCCAGAAGGGCGCCGAGGGCAAGGTCTACCTGTCGGCGGTGATCCTGCCGGACGGCAAGGTCCTGGAGACGGGCGGCGCGCTGCACACGTACCGCGAGGACCCGGTCTTCGAGGCGTCGATGTACGACCCGGCCACGAACAAGTTCGAGCCGGGACTCGCCACCGATCCCGTGCCGCGTACGTACCACTCCTCATCCACCCTGCTGCCCGACGGCCGGGTGCTGAGCGTCGGCGACAACCCGGGTGACGGCTCGTTCGAACAGCGGGTGTCCCTCTACAAGCCGCCGTACTTCTTCAAGGGCCCCCGACCGAAGATCACTTCGGTGGTCTCGCAGAACTGGGCGTACGGCTCGGCGCAGCGCATCACGGTCGACAAGCCGGTGGTGAAGGCGTCCCTGATCCGCCCGGCCGCCGTCACCCACTCGTCCGACCCGAACCAGCGCCTGGTCGACCTGCCGATGACGGTCGACGGAAACACCATTGACCTCTCCCTCACCAGCAACCCCAACCTGGCGCCGCCCGGCTGGTACATGCTGTCGGTCGTCGACGCGAAGGGGGTGCCGTCGGTGTCGAAGTGGGTGCGGATCGGCCCGCAGGGCCAGGTCGCGGCGGAGCGCGTGCAGAGTTACGCCGATGAATTGGCGGCCCCGCACCCGCCCGGCCACCAGGGCAAGGGGAAGGGCAAGGGCAAGAGCGTGAAGATGCCCGAGGGGTACGACGGCTGCGACCACGCCTACGGCAAGGTCAGCACCTGCGTGCCGTGGAAGTTCCCGAAGAAGGTGCCGGTGGCCGAACGGTGCGAGTGGCTGAAGTCCAAGGGGTACGGCGTGCTGGACGTGCGGCGGGACCGGCACGGCCTGGACCGTAACAAGGACGGCAAGGCGTGCGGGAAGGGAGACTTCCGCGAGCGCCGGTCCTGACGGGGGCGCTGCCCCGGACCCCGCAAACGCCTCCGGCGTTTGCGGGGTCCGGCGTCACAGCCGGAAGCCGTCATTGAGGGTGTCCAGGGTGCGGTCGATGAGGGCGATCAGGTCGTCCTGTCTGCCGTGCTCCGCCCAGTAGACGGTGGTTTCCATCAGCGCGGCGACGAAGCCCATCGAGACGACCCGCACTTCGAGGTCGTCCGCGCCGCGCCCCGTCCGCTCGGCCACGGCCTCGCACAGCATGCGGCCGGTCACGGACATGCTCTCCATCATGCGGGCGCGTACGGCGGGTACTTCGGTCAGCAGCTTCGAACGCAGCAGCATCTCCTCGGGCTCGTGGGCGAGGGAGTGCCGCAAGGCCTGGGTCACCACGGTTCGCAGGGACTCGACGAGTGGTTCGTCGGCCGGGCGGGCGCGCAGAGCCGATTCCATCAGCGCGTCGTACTCGTCGGTGATGACGATGTCTTCCTTGGCCGGGAAGTAACGGAAGACGGTCGACGGCGAGACCTCGGCGGCCTCGGCGATCTGCTCGACCGTGGTGGCCTCGTACCCCTGCTCGGAGATCAGCCGGTAGGTCGCCGTACGGATGGCGTTCCGTGTCTTGAGCTTCTTGCGCTCGCGCAGGCCCGGGCGGCGGGGCGGTGCGGCGTCGGCGAGGGGATGCGGGGTGTCGGCGGGCATGCCCGTCATTGTCGGGCATCGGCAGGTCGGGGCACGGCATGGCAAGTGGCCGTGGCTTCGAGGCCACGGCCACTGCGGGAAGGCGAGCGGGCCTTCAGGCCGAGTACGCCACCAGGGAGATGCCCACGTAGTGCGCGATGAACGCGGCCAGCGTCAGCGAGTGGAACACCTCGTGGAACCCGAACCACCGCGGTGACGGGTTGGGGCGCTTGAGGCCGTAGATCACGCCGCCGGCGCTGTAGAGCAGCCCGCCGACGATCACCAGGACCAGTACGGCGATGCCGCCCGCCCGCATGAAGTCGGGGAGGAAGAAGACCGCCACCCAGCCCATCGCGATGTAGCAGGGGGTGTACAGCCAGCGCGGGGCGCCGACCCAGAAGACCCGGAAGGCGATCCCCGCCAGTGCCGCCGCCCATACCGCCCACAGCAGCGTGCGGCCGGTGGAGGCGGGCAGCAGGAGCACGGTGAGAGGGGTATAGGTGCCCGCGATGATCAGGAAGATGTTGGCGTGGTCGAGTCTGCGCAGGATGGCTTCGCCGCGCGGACCCCACGTGCCGCGGTGGTAGATCGCGCTGATGCCGAAGAGCAGGCACGCGGTCAGGATGTAGATACCGCAGGCCACCCGGGCGCGGGTGGAGTCGGCGAGGGCGATGAGCACCACGCCGGCGATGACCACGGCCGGGAACATTCCGGCGTGCAGCCAGCCGCGCAGTTTCGGTTTGACCGGGCTCGGAAGGTCGATCTCGACGGCTCCCTTGCCGGGGCCGTCGGGGTTCGGCAGCTGATCGGACTCGGCGAAGGTCATGCGGACAATCCTAGCTACGCCACCGTAGGTTACGACCAGGTAGGGGTGAAATGAGTGGTGATGCTCACGTGAGGGGCCCCCTGGACATATGGGCGCGCGGCACGGATGATCAGATGAGTGCGGTCGGCACCGGATGAGCGCCAACGAAACAACGTCGTGAAGCATCCGGGTCGCAGCCCCCACGGGGCATACACCTAAAAACACCCTCACTTAGGAGCAACCGTGGCGCGCGAGAACGCGGCTCCCACCACCCGTCCGACGAACCACCAGGAGCTGATCTCCTGGGTCGACGAGATCGCAGCCCTCACCGAGCCCGACCAGGTCGTCTGGTGCGACGGCTCGGAGGCGGAGTACGAGCGGCTCGCCGAGGAGCTCGTCGCCAAGGGCACGTTCAAGAAGCTGGACCCCGTCAAGCGCCCGAACTCCTACTACGCCGCCTCCGACCCCAGCGACGTCGCCCGCGTGGAGGACCGCACCTTCATCTGCTCCGAGAAGGAAGAGGACGCGGGCCCGACGAACCACTGGAAGGACCCCGCGGAGATGCGGGAGATCTTCCGGGGCGAGAAGGGTGTCTTCCGCGGGTCGATGCGTGGCCGCACCATGTACGTCGTCCCGTTCTGCATGGGCCCCGTCGGCTCGCCGCTCTCCGCCATCGGCGTCGAGATCACCGACTCGGCGTACGTCGCCGTCTCGATGCGCACCATGACCCGGATGGGTCAGGCCGTCCTCGACGAACTCGGCACCGACGGCTTCTTCGTCAAGGCCGTCCACACCCTCGGCGCACCGCTCGCCGAGGGCGAGGCCGACGTGCCGTGGCCGTGCAACTCGACGAAGTACATCTCGCACTTCCCCGAGGACCGCGAGATCTGGTCGTACGGCTCGGGTTACGGCGGCAACGCCCTGCTCGGCAAGAAGTGCTACGCCCTGCGCATCGCGTCCGTCATGGCGCGCGACGAGGGCTGGCTGGCCGAGCACATGCTGATCCTCAAGCTGACGCCGCCGAAGGGCGAGTCGAAGTACATTGCCGCCGCCTTCCCGTCCGCCTGCGGCAAGACCAACCTCGCCATGCTGGAGCCCACGATCTCCGGCTGGACCGTCGAGACCATCGGCGACGACATCGCCTGGATGCGGTTCGGTGAGGACGGCCAGCTGTACGCGATCAACCCCGAGGCCGGCTTCTTCGGCGTCGCGCCCGGCACCGGCGAGCACACCAACGCCAACGCCATGAAGACCATGTGGGGCAACTCCGTCTTCACGAACGTCGCGCTCACCGACGACGGCGACGTGTGGTGGGAGGGCATGACCGAGGAGGCGCCCGCGCACCTCACGGACTGGAAGGGCAACGACTGGACCCCCGAGTCCGGCACCCCGGCCGCCCACCCCAACGCGCGCTTCACGGTCCCGGCCGGGCAGTGCCCGATCATCGCGCCCGAGTGGGAGGACCCCAAGGGCGTACCGATCTCCGCGATCCTCTTCGGCGGCCGCCGCGCCACCGCCGTTCCGCTGGTGACCGAGTCCTTCAACTGGCAGCACGGTGTCTTCCTCGGTGCGAACGTCGCCTCCGAGAAGACCGCCGCAGCCGAGGGCAAGGTCGGCGAGCTGCGCCGCGACCCGTTCGCCATGTTGCCGTTCTGCGGCTACAACATGGGCGACTACATGGGCCACTGGGTCAAGGTCGGCGCGGACAAGCCCGACCAGTCCAAGCTCCCGAAGATCTACTACGTCAACTGGTTCCGCAAGAACGACGCGGGCAAGTTCGTGTGGCCGGGCTTCGGTGAGAACAGCCGCGTGCTGAAGTGGATCGTCGAGCGTCTTGAGGGCAAGGCCGAGGGCGTCGAGACCCCTATCGGCATCCTGCCGGCCAAGGGCTCCCTGGACACCGAGGGCCTGGACCTCTCCGAGGAGGAGCTGGACTTCCTGCTCACGGTCGACAAGGAGGTCTGGCGCGAGGAGGCCGCCCTGGTCCCCGAGCACCTGAACACCTTCGGCGACCACACTCCGAAGGAGCTGTGGGACGAGTACCGCGCGCTCGTCGAGCGCCTGGGCTGATCCCCCGGCTCAACTGAGCCCCGCGGCCGGGCACTTCTGACATCCGCCCTGACCTGTGGGGTCACCGCCCCGCCGCGGCCCGGCCCCCCGAAGCCCCCTCACGGCTCCGGGGGGCCGCACCCCTTTGCGCCTAAACCGGCGCCGCTCTCGCGGAGGTGGCTGGGCGCCGTTGGGGTTGCTCAATTAGTGGTTGCTGTGGGCGCGGGGCCAATTGGGGTGCGCCGGAGGTGAATCAGTGGCACCCGGCCCGTGCGCCCCGGGGGCACGCGGGCCGGGGCCGTCAGTGGGCTCCGACGAGGCGGAGTTCTTCGAGCGCGGCCGCGTGTGCGTCCATGCGCTCGGCGGCGAGGATCGCGACCGCCGTGTCGGCGCGCGAGGCGGCGACGACCAGCGCGCGGCCCGCGAGCTCGTGGGCGCGGCGGTGCAGTGCGGTCGGGGCCGCGTGGGTGAGGCCGGCGTGCCTGGCCGGCGGGGCGCCCCGCAGCCGGGAGACCTGGGTGGCGATACGGTCGGCCGCCGCGCCGAGGCCCAGCTCGTCGGTGACCGCGAGGAGCGCCGCCAGGTGTCCGGCGAGCTGGATGTCCAGCTCCTCCTCGCGGGAACGGTGCGGGAAGTCGGCCGGGTCGGCGGCCATGCGGTGGACCGACTTCTTGCGGATCGGCTCGTACATGGGGATGGCCTCCTGCCAGGGTCAGGAGACCAGCCTACATTAGATTCTGTCTAAAGTTGAGTCGAGTCGCGGTGGGCGGGCGAATGCCTACGGCTGTCCGTATCCGTCCAGGAAGTTCCCGATCCGCGTCACCGCGTCCGCCAGCTCCTCGGCCGCCGGGAGCGTCACGATGCGGAAGTGATCGGGCTCGGGCCAGTTGAAGCCCGTACCCTGCACGACCATGATCTTCTCGGCGCGCAGCAGGTCTAGGACCATCTCCCTGTCGTCCTTGATCTTGTAGACCTTGGGATCGAGGCGCGGGAAGAGGTACAGCGCGCCCTTCGGCTTCACGCAGGTGATACCCGGGATCTGGGTCAGCAGGTCGTACGCCGTGTTCCGCTGCTCCAGTATCCGGCCGCCCGGCAGCACCAGGTCCTCGATCGACTGCCGTCCGCCGAGCGCCGTCGCCACCGCGTGCTGCGACGGCATATTGGCGCACAGGCGCATGTTGGCGAGGATCGTGAGCCCCTCGATGTACGACGAGGCGTGCGCCTTCGGGCCGCAGACCGCCAGCCAGCCGCTGCGGTAACCGGCGACGCGGTAGTTCTTCGACAGGCCGTTGAAGGTGAGCGTCAGCAGGTCGGGCGCGATGGCGGCGGTCGGGGTGTGCGTGGCGCCGTCGTACAGGATCCGGTCGTAGATCTCGTCGGAGCAGACGATCAGGTTGTGGCGGCGGGCGATCTCGGTCAGACCGCGCAGCATCTCGTCGTCGTACACCGCACCCGTCGGATTGTTCGGGTTGATGATGACGATGGCCTTGGTGCGGTCGGTGATCTTGCGCTCGATGTCGGCGAGGTCC
Organism: Streptomyces sp. NPDC002994; assembly: GCF_040611155.1. NCBI lineage: Bacteria > Bacillati > Actinomycetota > Actinomycetes > Kitasatosporales > Streptomycetaceae > Streptomyces > Streptomyces sp. NPDC002994. The sequence continues at coordinate 8,871 of NZ_JBEXNQ010000037.1, read as the reverse complement.
GGCATCCAGTCGGCCTGCTCGTCGCAGCGGTAGTGCACGGCCGTGCCGCCGGCGAGGGAGACGGAGGCGGTCCACAGCGGGTAGTCCGGCGCGGGGACCAGCACCTCGTCGCCGTCGTCGAGCAGTGCCTGCATCGACATCTGGATCAGCTCGGAGACGCCGTTGCCGAGGTAGATGTCCTCTACGTCGAGCTCGATGCCCTTGGTCTGGTAGTGCTGCATGACCGCGCGGCGCGCCGCCAGCAGGCCCTTCGCGTCGCCGTAGCCGTGCGCGCCCGCGAGATTACGGAGGATGTCCTCCAGGATCTCGGGCGGGCACTCGAAACCGAAGGCCGCCGGGTTGCCGGTGTTGAGCTTGAGGATGCGGTGACCCGCCGCTTCGAGCCGCATCGCCTCCTCGAGCACGGGGCCGCGGATTTCGTAACAGACGTTTGCGAGCTTCGTCGACTGGATCACCTGCATGACGGCAACCTTACGGGCGCATAACGGAACACGCTTGGTGTTTTTGGCCACGTGGGTGTCAGCCCTTCCGATGCGGCGTACGGGCGCGAGGCCGGAATCGCTGGACCGGCGGCCGGTCGGCGGATAAGTATTGCGCCCGGCGCATGGTCCGATTTTCGTCCAAACGGCGGCCATGGCCCGGCAGTTGACCGGACTCTTGAGGAGAGCGCGTGGCCACAGGCAGTGAACGTTCCCGGATGATCGCCGCGGAGGACGGGCACAGGGTGACGCCTGCCGAGCTTTTCTTCGATTTGGTGTTCGTGTACGCGATCACGCAGGTCACCGCACTCATGGCCGCCGACGCGACGCCTCAGCGGGTGCTCGGCGCGATGATCGTGCTCGCACTCCTGTGGTGGTGCTGGTGCTGCTTCGCCTGGCTGGGCAATGTGGTGCGGGCCGACTCCGGAGCGCTGTTCGCCGTGCTGGTCGCGGTGATGGCGGTGGTGCTGGTGGTCTCGCTCACCGTCCCGGAGGTCTTCTCCGACCGGTCCGGCGGGCTGCCCGGGCCGCTGGTGTTCGTCCTCTGTTACGGCGCGGTCCGGCTGCTGCACCTCGTCTCGTACTGGATCGCACATCCCGGCGACCTGGTACTGCACGCCACCCTGCGCCGGACCGCGCTGCTGTCGGTGGGGCCGCCGTTCGTGCTGCTGCTGATAGGCAGCGCCCTCACCGGCCGCAGGCAACTGCTCGTGTGGCTCGGCGCGGTCGTGATCGACTACGTCGGCATCTTCGTCACCGGGGCGTCGGGCTGGCGCATCACCTCGCCGGGGCATTTCGCCGAGCGGCACGGCCTGATCGTCATCATCGCCCTCGGGGAGTCGATCGTCGCGATCGGCGTAGGGGTGTCCGGCTACCCCGTCACCGCCGTGGTGCTGACCGCCGCCGTCGCGGGCCTGCTGGTCGTCGCCGGGCTGTGGCGCCTGTACTTCCGGCAGGTCAGCGAGGCCGCGGAGCACCGGCTGGCCCCCTTGGAGGGTGATGCCCGCACCCGCCTGGGACGCGATGTCTACACGTTCCTGCACCTGCCGCTCGTCGCCGGAGTGGTACTGGCCGCGCTGGGCATGAAGAAGACCCTCCACCAGGTCGCCGACACCAAGCACTACGCCCTCTCCGAGCCCCTGCACGGGGTGGCGGCCTGGGCGCTGACCGGCGGCGTCGGCGTGTTCCTGCTCGGGGCCGCGGCGATCCTGCTGCGCACCGGCGGCCGACGGCCCGACACCCTGATCGCGGGCGGCCTGGGCTGCCTGGTGGCGGGCGCCGCGGTCGCCTTGATCCCGGCGCTGGTCGCGCTGGGCCTGCTGGCGGCGGCGGTGACGGCACTGGTGGTGCTGCACGCCCGTGCGGCACGCGTCGACGTGACGGCGTAACCCCCATCGCACTCTTGTCCGCCACGTGGAATCCCCCAACAATGCACATGACAAAACCGGAGCGGTCCAGCTCCGGTCACCCATGTCGTTCAAGAGGGGACCCCCCACATGAAGAAGCCTCTCGTCGGCGCGCTCTTCGCCCTGCTGCTCTTCGGAGCGGGAGCGGCGCCGGCGGCCGCGGAGACTCGCGACAGCCAACGGCCGGTCCAACCGGCCGTCAAGGCCGTCGACTTCGCCGGAACGGTGGCGCTCAGCAACTGTTCCGGCTCTGTTGTGCGTACGCCCGACTCCCAGCCCGGCGACCCGGCCCTCGTCCTGTCCAACGGGCACTGCCTGGAGACCGGGTTCCCGGCCCCGGGCCAGGTCATAGTCGACCGGCCGTCCACCCGTACGTTCAGCCTGCTCAACTCCACCGGCACCAAGGTCGCGACGCTCCGGGCGAGCAAGATCGCGTACGCCACGATGACCGACACCGATGCCTCGCTGTACGAACTCACCAGCACCTACGCCCAGATCCAGACCAACTACGGCATCAAGGCCCTCGAACTGAACGCCACGCGCCCCGTGCAGGGCACGTCCATCAAGGTCGTCTCCGGCTACTGGAAGCGGATCTACAGCTGCAGCATCGACGGCTTCGCGTACCGGCTGAAGGAGGGCGCGTGGACCTGGAAGGACTCCGTCCGCTACACCTCCGCGTGCAAGACCATCGGCGGCACCTCGGGCTCGCCCGTGATCGACACGGCCACCGGCAAGGTCGTGGCCGTGAACAACACCGGTAACGAGGACGGCGCGCGCTGCACGGACAACAACCCGTGCGAGGTCGACGAGAGCGGCAACGTGACCGTGCGCAAGGGCATCAACTACGGCCAGCAGACGTACGGCTTCGTCGCCTGCATAGGCATCGGCAACAAGATCGACCTGTCCCGCCCCGGCTGCACCCTCCCCAAGCCGTAAGCGCGTTGCCGTAAGCGTGTTGTACGCCCCGGGGCGGACCGGCCGCCCCGGGGCGGACTTCATGACCGGTTGTCGACGTACCGGTAATGCGTGGTCAGCCGCCCCTCGTCATCCAGGACGTGAAAGGCGAGGGCGGGTGGCTGGTCGAGGTGGACATGGCCCTCCGGGTCGGCGAGGTGCTCCCAGGGCAGCCGGAGCGTGGAGACCACACCGGGAGCCACCAGGAGCGGCCGCCCGGCGAAGGTGGTCGCCGCGGGCGTGTGGGCATGCCCGCACAGGAACGCGGCGAGATGGGGGTGACGGCCCGCGAGCGCGGCAAGCCGCTCCTCGCCGAACTGGCGGATGCCATCGACGTAGGGGGTGTGCAGGGGGACCGGCGGATGGTGGAAGCCGACCAGTACCGGCACCTCGACCGGAGTCCGGACGAGCACACCGTCCAGCCACTCCAGCGTCTCGTCCTCGATGAAGCCCTCGCCCTTGCCCGGAACCGACGAGTCGCACAGCGCGATCACGAAGCCGTCGGCACGGTGCACCTGGTTGACCGGCGTGGCCGCCGCCGGTTCCGGCCGGCCGAGCAGGCTCTGCCGGAACGCGACGCGCTCGTCGTGGTTGCCGGGACAAATCAACACGGGATGCCGGGACTTCAGCAGAGCGCGGGCCTGCTCGTACTCGGACGGCAGGCCGTGGTCGGCGATGTCTCCGGTGACCAACACGGCGTCGAGGTCGTGCGGGAGGTCTTCGAGATAGTCCATGACGGCCCGGGTGCGCTCGACACTGCGCTGTCCGCCGTCGATGTGGATGTCACTGAGGTGAGCGATCACGGTCATTGTTGCGGTCCCTTCGTCGTGGACAAGTCGGGCCAGGCCCAAGCGATCTCGAACATAGAGGGCCACCGGAACAGAAATAAGATCCAGTTCCATGCCGAAAGACTGGTCCAGTTCCCGGCTCGACCTGCACATCGATCTCGACACCACAGGTGGGCGGCGCTCCGGCCTGGAGTCCGCGCTCCGCACGGCGATTCGCCAAGGGCGCCTCCCCGCCGGGACCCGCTTGCCGTCCACGCGCGGGCTGGCTCAGCAACTCGGCTTTTCCCGCGGCACCGTCAGCGCCGCCTACGACCAACTGGTGGAGGAGGGCCACCTGTCGACGCGGCCGGGATCGGGCACCGTCGTGGCCGAGGTGGCGCGACCCGCCCCGGCCCCCGCGCGGACCGCACCCGCGCCGACGACTCCGCGCCACGACCTTCGCCCCGGACTCCCCGACGTCAGCGCCTTCCCTGCCCGGGCCTGGCTCGCCTCCACCCGCCGCGTACTCACCGGCGCCCGCCCCGAGGTCTTCGGCGCGGGAGAGGCGCAAGGCCGGATCGAGCTGCGCAACGCGCTCACCGACTACTTGGGCCGCACGCGCGGTGTTGTCACCACGCCCGACCGCATCGTGATCACGTCCGGCTACTACCAGGGCCTGGGTCTGCTCAGCAACGTGCTGGCCGCGGGCGGCACCAGGGTCGCGGCCCTCGAGGACCCGGGACACAACCTTTTCCGGGAAGTCGTCCAGCGCGCCGGGTTCACCGTCCTCGCGCTGCCCGTCGACGCGCGCGGCGCCCGTGTGGAGGCGCTGACCCCGCGCACGGGAGCTGTGTTCCTCACCCCCTCGCACCAGTACCCGACCGGCGTTCCGCTGCATCCAGGCCGCCGCCGGACACTGCGCGCGTGGGCGCGCCGCACGGGCGGCCTGATCGTCGAGGACGACTATGACGGCGAATACCGCTATGACCGCCAACCTGTCGGCGCTCTCCAGGGCATCGCACCCGACCAGGTCGTCTACTGCGGCACCGTCTCCAAGACCCTCGGCCCCGCAGTCCGTCTGGCGTGGATGGTGCTGCCGCCCCACCTGGTTCCACCGATGGTGCAGGCCAAACAGGAAGCCGACCTCTACACCGAGACCCTGGGCCAGCTCGTTCTGGCGGACCTGATCACCACACACGCCTACGACCGCCACATCCGCGCCTCCCGCCTGCGCTACCGCCGTCGCCGCGAACTGCTCCTCGACCGCGTCACCGCCGTCCCCGGCCTCACCCCGCGCGGAGTCCCCGCCGGCCTGCACACCCTCGTCACGCTCCCTTCGGACGGCCCCACCGAACACCAGCTTCTGACCAGATGTGCCCAGCACGGCCTCGCCCTGCGCGGTCTCACCGAACTGCACCACCACGCCGCCGACCACCCTGCCGACCACCCCCAGGGCCTGCTGATCGGCTTCGCCGCCCCGTCCGATCACGCGTACCCAGCCGCACTCGACGCCTTGTTCGCAACCCTGGCCCCACGCTGACGGGCAGGCCACCCGGCGGTTCGGGCAACTCGGATAAGTTGATCGGTCATGGGGACGCTGAGTGCTGTCGGGTACCGCCGGCTGGGTGCCGTCGGGTCGGTCGCGGTGGCCGTGGGTGGCATCGCCGCCGGGCGGCTGCCGGCGCGCGACCCGTGGGGGATCTGGGTCCCGCACGGGTCCGCGACGACCGCGGCGGCCGCCGTCCTGGCGTACCTGGGCCTGACGCTGCTGGTCGTGTCCTGGTGGCGGTACGGGCGTCTCGTCGCCCGGGGCACGGCGGGCGGGGTGCGCGAGACCTTGGGCACGCTGATCTGGTGGGCGGCGCCGCTCGTACTGGCTCCGCCGCTGCACAGCGCCGACGTCTACAGCTACATAGCCCAGGGCGCGATGGTCGTCGAAGGCCACGACGTCTATACGTCCGGCCCTTCGGTGCTAGGCCCGGACGAACTCGGCGCCGACGCCGCGGCGAGCAGCGGCGCCCACTGGACCGACACCCCGGCCCCGTACGGGCCCGTCTTCCTCGTCCTGGCGAAGTGGGTCGTGCAGGCCACCGGCGGGCAGATCGTCCCCGCCGTGTTCGGGATGCGGATCGTCGCCCTGGCCGCACTCGCCCTGATCGTCTGGGCGACCCTGCGCATCGCCTGCGCCCGCGGCGCCGACGAGACCGGCGCGCTCTGGCTGGGAGCCCTCAACCCGCTGCTGCTGATCCATGTCGTGGGCGGCATGCACAACGACGGCCTGATGATCGCCCTCATGCTGGCGGGCGTGGTGTGCGCGCTGCACGGCCGCTGGGTGCTCGGCAGCGCGCTCGTCGCACTCGCGATGATGGTCAAGTCACCGGCCGCCGTAGCCCTGCTCTTCATCGGCGCGCTCGTCGTACGCCGGACCTCCGGACCGCTCCCGTGGCGCATCGTCAAGGCGTTCGCCGTGCCCGGTCTGGTGGCGGGGGCGGTCGCCGTCGTCACCACCCTGCTCAGCGGCACCGGGTTCGGGTGGCTGCGTACCCAGGGCGTCGCCGGGACCATCCACACCGCCCTGTCCGCCTCCAGCGACATCGGCCTGGGCATCGGCAAACTGACGCGCCTGCTGTTCGGCTGGGACCCGGACCCGGTCAAGAGCCTGTTCCAGACGCTCGGCCTGGCCCTCGCGGTCGCCGTGATCGCTTACGCCGTGCTCGCGACCTTCCGCAGCGTGCGCCCGTGGCGCGGCGCCCCACCTCTCCATCCTGCCCACGCCCTGGGCGTGGCCCTGTTGGCCCTGGTCGTGCTCTCGCCGATGGTGCAGCCGTGGTACCTGCTCTGGGGCACGGCGGTCATATCCGCCACCGCCTGGGACGGCAGGCTCGGCCGCATCGCTACGGTGCTGTCCGCCGCCCTGGTCTACGAGACCCACCCCACGGGCAGCACCCCCGGGTACGGCTTCGCCATCGCGGCCGCCGTGTGCGTGCTGGGAGCGGTGCTGATGCGAATGGAGCACCGCGAACCGCGTACGGACGACCGGCCCGCGATCCCGCCCGCGATCCCGTCCGTACGGCGCCCGTCCTTGCCCGCGAACCTGCCGTCGATGAGGACGGAAAGTACGGAGAGGACGGAGAAAACCCCCTCGACGCCGCGGTAGTCAGACCGTACGCCGTACCGACCGGCCCGCGAGGACGTCCGTCCGCTTCCCGTCCTCGATCACGAACTTGCCGTCGATGAGCACGTGCGGGATGCCGGTCGGGAGCGTGCGCGGCGACTCGAAGGTGGAGCCCGCCGCGACCGTGTCCGGGTCGAAGAGGACGAGGTCGGCGCGGTAGCCCTCCCGTACGAGACCCCGGTCGGGGAGGCGCAGCCGGGCCGCCGGGCGCGAGGTCAGGTGCGCGACGCACTCCTCCAGGGAGAGGACGCCCAGGTCGCGGGCGTAGTGGCCCAGGTAGTGGGGGAAGGTGCCGTACGCGCGCGGGTGCGGCTTGTAGCCCTGGAGGATGCCGTCGCTGCCGCCGGTGTGGACGCGGTGGCGCATGATCGCGCGGACGTTCTCCTCGTGGCCGACGTGCTGGAGAATCGTCGAGCCGAGGCTGTCGTTGATCAGCAGGCGGCGGGCGGTGACCCAGGGGGCCTCGCCGCGCTGCGCGGCGGACTCGGCGATCGTCTTGCCCACGCAGCTCGCCAGGCCGGGGTCACTGACCCCTGAGATCTCGATCGTGTCCCACTCGATGGGGACTCCGTGGCAGCCGTCCGCGCCGATGACTTCGAGGTGGTGACGGATCCTCTCGGCGATCTCGTCGTCCCGGAGGCGGGCGAGGATCGCCTCGGGGCCGCCCTCACTCGCCCAGCTCGGCAGCATCGCGACGAGCGTGGTGCAGCCGGGGGTGTAGGGGTAGGTGTCGAGGGAGATGTCGGCGCCGTCGTCGAGCGCGGTGTCGAGGAGGGTGAGGAGATCGGGAGCCTTGCCCTTGTTGACCCCGAAGTTCATGGTGGCGTGGGCGAGGTGGAGCGCGCAGCCGGCGTTGCGGGTGAGGGTCACCATCTCCTCGTACGCCGCGAGGGCGCCGGCGCCGTACGAGCGGTGGTGGGGGCAGTAGTAGCCGTCGTACCGCGCCACCACGCGGCACAGTTCGGTGAGTTCGGCGTCGTCGGCGTACATCCCCGGGGTGTAGGTCAGCCCCGAGGACATGCCGACGGCGCCCTGTTCCATGCCCTCGGCGACGAGCTGCTTCATGCGGGTGAGTTCGGCGGGGGTGGCGGGGCGGTCGTCCCAGCCGGTCGCGTACATGCGGACCGTGCCTTGGGGGACGAGGTAGGCGGCGTTGACGGCGATGCCCTGGCGGTCGAGCCGGTCGAGGTACTCGCCGACGGTCCGCCAGTCGAAGTCGATGGAGGTGTCCCCGGGCGCACCGCCGTTCCAGCCGGTGATGGTTTTGCGGACCTCGGCGAGGGTGCGGTCGTCGACCGGGGCGTACGACAGTCCGTCCTGGCCGAGGACTTCGAGGGTCACGCCCTGCGCGGCCTTCGCGGAGTGGTCCGGGTCGCGGAGCAGCGCGAGGTCGCTGTGCGCGTGCATGTCGATGAAGCCGGGGGAGAGGGCGAGGCCGGTCGCTTGCAGCGTGCGGGGGGCGCTGGCGCTGGGGCGCGGGCCGGCGTCGCCTTCGCGCCGGATCTCGGTGATGCGGCCCCCGTCCAGGCCGACGTCGGCCTGGTAGGAGGCACCGCCGGTGCCGTCGATGACGCGTACGTCACGAATGACGAGGTCCATGGCTGTTCGCCTCTCTGAGTGGCTGCTGGTTGCGTCGGGCCGCTGCGCGGGGCTTTCCCCGACCCGCCCCTTCCCGAACTGGGGCTCCGCCCCAGACCCCGGCCCTCAAACGCCGGACGGGCTGGAGTGGCCCGGGGCGGCTAGTGGGGCTCTGCCCCAGACCCTGGACGCCCCACGGGCGTTGTCCTCAAACGCCGGACGGGCTGGAGTTGGCCCGGGGCGGCTAGTGGGGCTCCGCCCCAGGCCCCGGACGCCCTACGGGCGTTGTCCTCAAACGCCGGACGGGCTGGGTTTGCCGGGGTGGGGTATCTGGGGCTCCGCCCCAAACCCCCGGACGGGCTGGATTTTGCTGAGCTGGATCTTCCGCGCGCGGCACCCTCTCCACCGCGCGGCAACTCTCAGCCCCTCCGGCGTTTGAGGAGCGGGGTCTGGGGCGGAGCCCCAGCAGCCCACCCCCGGCCGCGTGGGCCCGTCCGGCGGTTGAGGACCGG